>CAZGBW010000043.1:0-12387 GCA_964523995.1 uncultured Victivallales bacterium
TTCCGCTGGTTCCGCTCTATCTGGCGGCGAAGCGTCCGGTGGTCGAACGCGACGGTGTACTGATCATGATCGATGATGAGCGCTTCCCGCTGGAGCCGGGCGAGACGCCGAAAGAAGTTCTGGTGCGCTTCCGTACACTCGGTTGCTACCCGCTGACCGGCGCGATTGAGTCGGACGCGGACACCGTCGATAAGATCGTTGAGGAAATGATGACAACGCGTCTGAGCGAACGTTCAACCCGCATTATAGACAAAGACGGTGATTCCTCGATGGAGGAAAAGAAGAAGGAAGGGTACTTCTGATGAATATAGACAAATTCTTGAATGAGCACGAAAACAAAAGCCTGCTGCGGTTCCTGACCTGCGGTTCGGTGGACGATGGCAAGTCCACGCTGATCGGGCGGTTGCTCTACGACAGCAAGCTGCTGTTCGACGACCAGCTGAGCGCGCTGGAGCGCGACAGCGCTCGCGAAGGCAACGCCGGCGAAGGCGAAATCGATTATGCATTGTTGCTTGACGGACTGAAAGCCGAGCGCGAGCAGGGGATCACCATTGACGTGGCCTACCGCTACTTCACCACGCCGCACCGCAAATTCATTATTGCCGATACCCCCGGCCATGAACAGTACACCCGCAACATGGCCACCGGCGCGTCGTCCGCCGATCTGGCAATTGTTCTGATCGATGCCCGCAAAGGGGTCATCACGCAGACTCGGCGGCACAGCTTCATCGTGTCGCTGCTGGGCATCCGTCACGTCGTCGTGGCGGTGAATAAAATGGACCTGGTGGATTTCAGTCAGGCACGGTTTGAAGAAATCCGCGCCGAGTACGAAGTGCTCAGCAAAGAGCTTTCAATCCCGGACATCCGCTTTGTTCCGCTGTCGGCGCTGAAAGGGGATAACATCGTCGATTTATCCGCCCGGATGCCGTGGTACGACGGGCCGTCGCTGCTGAACATTCTGGAAACCGTGGACATTTCCGCCGACCGCAATCTCGGCGATTTCCGGTTCCCGGTGCAGTTTGTCAGCCGTCCGAATCTGGACTTCCGGGGCTTTGCAGGCAGTGTGGCGTCAGGTGTAATTCGTAAAGGCGACCGCATCAAAGCGCTGCCTTCGCTGAAGGAATCCACGGTAAAACGGATTGTCACGGCGGATGGCGAGTTGAGTGAAGCCTTTGTTCCGCAGGCGATAACCATTGAGCTGAATGATGAAATCGACATCAGCGTCGGCGAGATGATCGTCCATGCCGAAAATATTCCGAACATGGCGACCCACTTTGAAGCGATGATTCTTTGGCTTTCCGAAACGCCGATGAATCGGAATACCACCTACCTGCTACGTCATACATCGCACACAACCAAGGCGCGAGTGTCCGGACTCGACTATCGCGTGGATGTCAACACGATGGAGAAACAACCCGCGGAAAGTTTGAAGCTCAACGAAATCGGACGGGCGACTATCGCGACGCATCAGCCGTTGTTTTTCGATGCCTACCTCGACTGCCGCGAAACCGGCAGCTTTATTCTGATCGACCCGATCAGCAACAACACCGTGGCCGCCGCCATGATCGAGCGCCCTCAGGCGACCAACGGCGACCGGGCACCGTTGGAAGCGCGGGTTGACCGGCGGGAATTTCTCTGGGAACGGGGGTTGGTCTCGCCCGAAGTCCGCGTAAGCCGGAATCAGCATCGTGGCAAGACCGTCCTGTTTGTCGGACCGTCGGGTAGCGGGAAACGCGATCTGGCTCGGCTCCTTGAGCTGAAGCTCTTCGACAAAGGGTTGCAGGCCTATTACCTCGGTATCTCCAGCCTGCTTGGGGGATTGGATGCCGACATCGGACAGAACTTCCGTGACCGAGATGAACACATCCGCCGCGTCGGCGAACTGGCGCGTATCATGACCGATGCCGGACTGATCTTCATCAGCTCGCTGGAGCGGGCCGACGAGCACGATCTGCAGCGCCTGAAAATACTGAACTCGCCAAACGAGCTGTTTGTGGTCAGCATCGGCGGCAATCCGTTTAAGAATTATCCGGTTGACCTGGTGATTGGGCAGGACGTTCAGCCCTCGGAGGCTGTGCAGTCTGTTGTACGTGAACTGACCCGCGCACAGGTAATCATCGAGTACTGCATCTAGGCGGGAATCGCGATGCGACTTTTCTATGATCAGGAAGTTCAAATTAACCGGCTTTACTCGTCTGCTGGCGAGCCGGTGAATAGCGATACTTTCTGGATGCTGATGGCGTCCACCGGGCAGGCCGATACGCAAGCGCTGCAACGAATGCAGTCATTCTGATTGATCCAGATCAGATTGACGTCGTCGGCCTTTTTCGCAATCTCCCAGCCGGTCACGCGACCCTCGGGGTCTTGGTTCAGCTTCTTGATTTTCAGGATGCATTCAGGCCGCGGCTTGACCTTGATACACCAATCGCAGTAGATGCACTTGTCGGAATCGATCTCAAACTTGTAGTGGCACTGGTAGCAGCGCTGCGCTTCGTCGCGCGAGGTCTCCGGCGCGAATCCGGTTTCAACTTCCGTGGTCAGGTCGCGTTGCGCCAGTTCGATAGACGGCATCGGCTGCAGGCCGACAAAATCCATCTCGCGGATGCGGCCGGTTCCGGTGACATCTTCGATCGCGGCGTAATCTTTCAGCCGGACGCCGCCGGTCAGGAACCGGTCGACGTCACGGACGCACTCCTTGGCGTGACCGATGGCCTGAATCAGGGAGCTCGCGCCATTCTTGAAATCACCGGCAGAGAAAACGTTGGGTTCACCGGCCGCTTCATCGAGCCACGCCGTATCGGGAAACTGTCCGGTCGCCAGCAGGACGGTATCCACGGTCAATTCGAATTCACTCCCCGGAATTTCTACCGGACGACGGCGTCCGCTCGCGTCGGGTGCGCCCATTTCGGTGCGGACCAGCTGAATGGTTTTCAAACGACCGTTGGCGCCGGTGTACGCCTTGGGGGCCACCATGTACTCCATCGGAATCCCTTCGTGCTCGAGTTCCTCCAGCTCGCCGGGGGTCACCAGCATTTCAGTCGCCGTCCGGCGGTAGCAGACTTTAACCTGCGCGCCGAGCCGCTTGGCGGTGCGGGCGCAGTCCATGGCGGTGAAACCGCCGCCGATAACCACGACGGTTTTGCCGACGTCGCCGTTCCCGGTTTCGTTGACCTCCAGCAGGAAGTCGAGGCCGTGACGGATGCCCGCCAGCTCTTTACCCGGCAGGTCGAGCAGATTGGGCTTCAGTGTTCCGGCGGCGAGAATGACCGCGTCATGCTGCTTCGCCAGCGAGCTCAGCGTGAAGGTTTTTCCAATTTCCGCGTTGCAGACGATTTTCACGCCGAGCGCTTCGATCTGCGCAATCTCCCTGGCAATGATTTCTCGCGGCAGGCGGAAAACCGGAATGCCCTGGTTCATCATGCCGCCGGGCTTGTTGTGCTTCTCGTAAACCGTCACCTGATGACCCAGCAGCGCCAGGTTTCGCGCCGCCGCCAGACCGGCGACACCGGCACCGACCACCACGACGTTTTTCCCGCTCGGCGGGAACCATTTATCCATCACCACCGGCGACTGACCGCCGACGTCGGCGGCGGAGCGTTTTGAAAAACAAATCGCTACCGATTGGCCGAGACCATCCCACCCGTGACGGCAGGCGGCTTCGCACGGACGGGAGCAGACGCGACCCAGCACCGCCGGGAAAACGTTGGCTTCCAGATTGATCTGGTATGCTTTATCGTGTTCGCCACGATAAATCGCGTCGAGATAGCCGGGGATGTCGGTCGCGGCCGGGCAGGCTTTCTGGCACGGAATATTTTCTTCCAGCCAGTGAAAATCTTTCGGCGCATTCGCCTGTCCACCCAATTTTGAAAGCGCGCAGAACGGGTAGGGAGCATCCGCTACCGGCCGTTTGTCCTGCGGGCCGCCCATTTGCGGGCAGGGCTTTTGAAGCGGATGTTTCAACGGCTGGTCGCTGCGTTTGGCCGCGTCGATGATTGCCGCCATCGCCGGATCCTTGCTGCCGTTTGCCAGTGCCTGTTCAGCAAACACCTTGGCGGAAAACAGGTCGCCGCGCGTCCGGTTGAGTCCGTGGTAGGCCTTGGCAATCTGTTCGCAGATTGGCGCGCCTTCCGGCGGACCGAGACGGCAGAGAACAGCGACGGCTTTTTCATACTGACCGGCAGCGATCAGCTCTTCGGCTTCATTCAAGAGAGGATTCATTTTACAAGTCCCCTGAAGGTTTCGATACCCGTGCGGGCGCAGAAGTCGCAGAAGGTTTCTTCGCTGCCCTGGCGCCTGGCCAGATAGAGATCGAGAATCCGGCGGACGCCCGGCACGAGTTCGTCGGCTCGGATGTCGCAAAGTTCCTCGGCGATTTTCCCGGCTTCGCTCAGCTTGCCGCCGACGAAAACGGTGTAGCCCTCGGTGCTGCCGCCCGTTTCGTTGCGCGTGCGCCGTCCGCGTAATCCGATGTCAGCAATCCAGGCGTGGGCGCAGTTGTTCGGGCATCCGGTAATATTGATCCGCAACGGGCCGACGGCCTTCCAGTATTTCTCGTCCTGCGCCAGCGCGGCGTAGAGCCGGCGATAGGCGTCCGGCGAATCCGCCACCGCCATTTTGCACAGGGTCGTGCCGACGCAGGCGACGATATCCGGAAGGTGCTCGTGACCGCTGGTGCGGAATCCGGCGGCGCGCAGCGCTTCCAGCAGGTCCGGCACGTTCCGGTCCGGCACGTCGTGCAACTCGATGTTCTGCCGGTTGGTGAACATGATGTTGCCGCCACCCAGGCTATCGGCCAGCCGTGAGATCGTTCGCGCTTGCGCAGTCTTCAATTCCGAGCGGGGAATCATGATGCGCACCACGCTCAGGCCGGCCTGTTTCTGCGGAATCACGTCCTGTCCATTCAACAGCATCTTCCCGATGGCCGGCGTCGGGTCTTCGGCGTATTCGATCTGCTCAAGACCGGTGACCCTGCGCTCCTTGAGAATATCCATCACGACATCGCCGAAGCCTTTCGCGCCCATTGTGTCGACCACCACTTTCAGTCGGGAGAAAGCGCGCTGGCGGCGGTCGCCGTGACGGCGGAACGCCTCGATGGTTGCCTGCGCCACCGGTAGCACCAGGTCTTCCGGCACCCAGTCAAAAATGACTTTCGCCAGATACGGGCGTGCGCCGAGCCCGCCGCCGGCATGGAATTTCCATCCGACCGTGTGGCCTCGTTTCACCGGTACCCAGCCCTGGCAGTTCATCAGGGTCTGCGCGCCCGCCTCGTTGGCGAAGGCCACGCTGATCTTGTGTTTACGGGGAAGATTTCGCTGCAAATCACGGATTTCATGATCGGTCGCCAGTATCTGGATGATTTTATGCGAGTCGCCGACCTGCCCCTGCGCCACCCCCGCCAGCGACGAGCCGATAATATTGCGCGGAACATCACCGCAGGCGTTCTTCGTGGTGATTCCCACGTCGGCCATGCCCCCGATGATTTTGCAAATATCCTCTTTGCGGACCCAGTGAAACTGAAGCGTCTGGCGGGTGGTGATGCACAGCTCGCCCTGCGCGAACGTTTCGGCAAGATCTATTGCACGCCCGAACTGCCTGGTCGTCATCAGCCCGCCGGGTGTAACCACGCGGATCATGAAGAAACTGGGCTGGAGCTGGTGGTAAACGCCGCTCCATTTGAACATGGCCAGTTCATTCGGCGTGATCGCCTCGAAAGGGGTCTCGGCAATCTTGCAGAAATCAAAATCAGGATTGATTTCCAGTTTATCACGTTCGACTTGCGTTAATTCGGGTTGTGCTGCCATTCGCCGTCCCTCTCCGTGTATTCCCGTCCCGAATGATGTCATGGACAGGCCATTCTGGTCCCCTGTCAGTTTCGACTGTCGACTTTGTTCTTGAAGTGATAGACTCGAACGATGATCATATTAATCATGAAAGCGATTAAACCATGCCCAGCGCCCCGTTGTCAAAAAAAAAATATTATCCCGGTCGCCCTCATACTAGAAAAGCGGGAATGCCTGCTTGTCGGCGGGGGACGGGTTGCGTTGCGCAAGGCCGCCAAGCTGGCCGATGCCGGAGCGGTACTGACCGTGGTCGCCCCGGAAATCAAACCGCAGATCAAGGCATTGCCCGGTGTTAAGCTGATCGAGCGCCCTTTTTCCGCCGAAGACCTCGATGGATATTTTTTGGTGTTTGCCCTGACCGACGACGCCTCCCTTAATCGCACGATCGTTGACCTCTGCCGCAAGAAACAAATCCTTTGCTCCGCTGCTGACGCCAGCTGGCCAGACGGAGACCTCATTCTGCCCGCCAGTTTCAGCGAAGATGGATTGACCGTCTCCGTAAGCACTTCCGGGCGTTCTTGCCGCCGCTCACGCCTTCTGCGCGAAAGTCTCAGCCGTCATGTCCGTTTTCTGCGCGACCTGGATCTTTATATCATCGGCGCGGACTTCAAATCCGGCGGATTCCAAGTCCTTGAATCCCTGAAAGCCGCCAAGGATGTGATGGAGGAACTGCTGCCCTGCATCTGGGGCGTGCACGAATTCATGATTCTGGATACCTGCAACCGCTTCGAGATCGTCGCGCTCGTTTCCTCCGGTTCCGCCGCGGCTGTTGAAACCATTTTGCGGAGGACCGTCGGTGCGTCCAATTCATTGAGTGCCGTCAAAGGCATGGACGCCTTTCGCCGTCTGGCGCAAACCGCCGCCGGACTCCATTCGCAGGCGCTTTGTGAAAGCCGGATCGTGGCGCAGATTAAGCAGTCACTTGCCGATGCGCAGCAAAAGGGATTTGCCGGCAGCTTTCTTCAGGGCTGGACCGATATGTCACTGCATATTTCCAAGGAAATCCGGCAGGCGACCGATCCGCATCTCATGGCGCTCGAAACGGAAGATCTTGTTGTCCAAGCCTTGAAAAGAAGCGGTTCAAGCCTTGGAGCGGTTCTGATCATCGGGCGCGGCGAGATCGGACAGGGACTGGCGCGCCGCTTCCCGGAAGCGGTACAGATCAGCGGGCGCTCTGACGAGGAACTGCTCGAAAGGCTTCCGGACTCCGATATCATCATCTGCGCCACCGCAAGCAACCGCTTTATAATTGACGAGGCCCACCGTCCGCTTCTGCGCGCCGGGGCCGTGCTCATCGATCTTTCCTTGCCGCGCAATATCAACCCGGAACTCCCCGGAGTTTCGGGCTTGAATGCGCTACGTGCCGCCTTGCAGCCTGAAAGGGACGAAGCGCTGCTCGCCATCGCCGGCGAGATTACCGACTCGCACCGCCACGAATATGAACGCATGGTGAAATTCCAATGAGACCCCCGATCAGAACCGGAACCCGTTCCAGCCGCCTGGCGCTCATCCAGGCGGATGCCGCGTTGTGTCTGTTGCGCGAAAAGCTGCCCGGTCTGGACTGGGAGGTTGTTGCCTTTTCCAGCCCTGGCGACCGCGACAAAAAGACAGATCTCACGACGGCCCCGGATAACTTTTTCACGCGTGATCTCGATGAGGCGTTGCTGGCCGGCAGGATAGACTGTGCCGTGCACAGTGCCAAGGATATGCCCGATCCGCCGCCGCTTGGACTCGATGTATTATGGCTTCCCGGTGCGGCCTCCGCGTGTGACGTGCTGGTCGGCTCGCTGACGCCCCGCACCATCGGTGTCAGCAGCGAGCGCCGCGCGGTGTATGCAAAAAAACGGTTTCCACACGCGGAAATCAAACCGGTGCGTGGCACGATAGACGAACGGCTGGATCAGCTCGACGAAGGAGCGTTCGACACGCTCATCATGGCCGCCGCCGCGCTTCAGCGCCTTGGATTGGAAGAACGCATCGCCGAATGGCTTTCCCCTGCCGACCTGCCGGTGCCGGACGGGCAGGGCTCGTTGGGGCTGACCTTCCGCTCCGGTGATGCGCGCTTTCTCCGTATGCGAACGCTTTTCGCAAGGCCGGTGGTTTTTGTCGGCGCGGGCATGAACGCCGGACTTTGCACACAGGCGGGGGTTGCCGCGCTCCGCCGCGCTGATGTCTGCCTGTACGATGCTTTGCTCGACGACGCCCTGCTGGACGAACTGCCTGAAACCGCGCGCATAATTTATGTCGGCAAGCGGAGCGGACAGCACGGAAGCACCCAGGATGAGATTGGCGAGCGGATGACCCGTTTTGCCCGGCAGGGCAAGCACGTTGTGCGGCTCAAAGGTGGAGATCCCGGCATCTACGGCAGGCTTGCCGAAGAGATTGACGCGCTGGATGCGCTTCAACTTCCGTACCGGGTCATTCCCGGTGTCAGCAGTCTGAACGTCGCGACCACCGGAACCGGCTTGCTGCTGACGCGGCGCGGCACCGCAGACCGATTTCGTGTGCTAACCGCCAGAACGGCTGCTAGCGGTTCCGGAGAAACCCTTGCGGTATTCATGGGTATCCAATCGCTGGAAGAAACGACCGCTCGTCTTCTGGCTGAAGGGTATTCGCCGAATCTGCCGGTTTCGGTGGTGCTGGATGCAGGCGGGCTCCAGCAGAGGATTATCCCGGCATCGCTTGAAAAAATTGCTGGAACGGTCGCCCCGACCGATTTGCCAGGGCTGGTTCTAATCGGTGAAACGGCAGATCCGGGATTTCTTTACCGAGCCCACGGTGCGCTGCGCGGAAGGCGCGTTTGGTTGACGTGCAGCCGGGACGTCCAAGCGCGTGCCGCGCAGGCGGTCCTCGATTTCGGCGGCGTGCCCGTTCAGCAACCGCTGATTGAGCTGGTTCCAGAGAAATGTCCCGACCTGGGAATCTATGACTGGTTGATCCTGACGTCGCCGTCGGCGGTGCGCTGTTTGCTGTCTCAGCTGGATGATCTGCGGGGGTTGCCGAAAATCCTTTGCTGTGGTGAAGGCACCGCTGCCGCGCTCGCTAAATTCCGGATTCAGGCGGATGCAATGCCATCCGGTGACTTCAATACCGAAGGCGTTTTGCGCACGGCGCTGGAGGTGATTCCTGAAGCCGCGCGGATTCTGCGCCTACGGTCCGACCGCGCCGGCGAAAAACTTTCGGCCGGATTGCGCAAGACATTTCAACACGTTGATGACGCGGTGATTTGTCGAAACCGCCCCGTATGTTGTGAAATGCCCGTATGTGATGTTATTTTTTTCGCCAGTGTCTCGGCGGTGGATTGTTTCGTTGAGGCGATCGGTGTCGAAAAGCTGGTGGATAAAACGGTTGTTGTGATCGGCGCGCGTGATGCTGAGGCCTTGCGCCGCCATGGAGTCGGCCATCCCGTTGCCCCGCGCCGTGCCACGGTCGAAGACGCCGTCGCCGCGCTGGCGGAATTCATCGTTCGAGGTGAAATTGAGCAAATGGCCAACGAATGAATAATAATCACCACGATATGGATTAGAATCCGAACGAATGATTCGTGGATTTTATTCATCCACGGGTGCATATTATCCGGTTAAGAGAGAAATTGAAATGAGCCCATTTCCAGAAATCAGACTGCGGCGCTTGCGCCGTACCGAAAGCTTGCGCAAAATGTTCGGCCAGCCGCTGCCGGGACCGGAAAAATTTGTCTGGCCGGTTTTTCTCCGCGAAGGGACGCGCGTGGATGAACCGGTTTCCGCGATGCCGGGGCAGTCGCGCCTGAGTGCCGATGTGCTGCTGATGAAACTCGAACCGGTTGTTGAAAGCGGCATTGGAGGCGTCCTGCTTTTTGGCCAGACGGAACCGTCAAGAAAAGATGCGAGCGGTACCGAAGCGTTCAATGAAAAGGGTGTCGTTCAAGAGGCGATCCCGCTCATCAAAAACGCGTTTCCGCAGCTGACGGTTTTTACCGATGTCTGTCTTTGCGCTTACACCGACCATGGTCATTGCGGTCCACTGGATAGGAAGGGAGAGGTCGATAATGACGCCGCGCTGGAACGGTTGCAGAAGGTCGCGGTTTCGCACGCCGCCGCTGGTGCCGACTGCGTTGCGCCGAGCGCGATGATGGACGGGCAGGTGCTGGCAATCCGCGAAGCGCTCGATGAAGAGGATTTAATCGACACCTTGCTGATGGGTTATTCCAGCAAGTTTGCCTCATCCCTGTACGGCCCGTTTCGTGAAGCGGGGCAGTCGACGCCCGGAAAAGGCGACCGGCAGGGTTATCAGGCGCCGTACCATGATTTACGGCAGGCCCTGCGGGAGTCGGAGATGGATGAGGATGAGGGGGCGGATATTCTTATGGTTAAACCAGCGCTGATGTATCTCGATGTGATTCAACGGCTCAGGGAATGTACACGGCTGCCCGTGGCGGCGTATAACGTTAGTGGTGAATATTCAATGCTGATGGCGCAGGCCGAACGCGGCTGGGGTGATTTGCGCGCCATGGTTCGCGAAAATATGGCGGCGATGCAACGCGCCGGAACCGATATCTTTATTTCTTACTGGGCCAATCAATATGATCGTTTTTTCAAATGACGCGCTTTTCGCGCGCGCCGAAAAGGTCATTCCCGGAGGCGTGAACAGTCCGGTGCGTAGTTTCCGCTCCGTTGGCGGCACGCCCGTTTTTATCGAGCGGGGCTCGGGTTCAAGACTCTACACGTCCGACGGGCGCGAATTGATTGACTTCTGCATGTCATGGGGTGCTCTGTTGTTCGGCCACGCCGACCCGGAAATTACCGGCGCGGTACAGAAGGCGGCGGTGGACGGAACCGGTTTCGGTGCGGCAACGCGGCGCGAGGTGCTGTTTGCAGAAAAACTCTGCTCAATGATTCCATCCGTTGACCAGATGCGCTGCGTCAATTCCGGGACCGAAGCGGTCATGACGGCGATCCGTTTGGCGCGTGGCGCAACGAACCGCGACAAAATCCTGAAGTTTGACGGCTGTTATCACGGCCATTCCGATTCGATGCTTGTCTCTGCCGGCAGCGGACTCCTGACCGGAGGCCTGAGTTCGTCGGCTGGCGTTACGCCGGGAACGGCGGCTGATACCCTTGTGGCGCCCTACAACGATATCGGAGCCGCCGAGAACATCATGGCGGTGAACGGCGAACGGATCGCGGCGATAATAGTGGAGCCGGTCGCCGCCAACATGGGACTGGTGCTTCCAAATCCAGGATTTCTTGAAGCGCTGCGCGAGCTGACGCACCACCACGGAGCGCTGCTGATCTTTGACGAAGTCATTACAGGCTTCCGGTTCGGGCCGACATCCTACGGCGCGCTGTGCGGCGTGGAGCCCGACCTGACGTGTCTCGGGAAAATCATCGGTGGCGGACTGCCGCTGGCTGCACTCGGCGGACCCCGTAAAATCATGGAACAGCTTGCTCCGCTCGGCCCGGTCTATCAGGCGGGAACGCTCAGCGGAAATCCGCTGGCCGTTGCCGCCGGACTCGCTACGCTTGAAAAAATGGAAAGGGATAAACCATTTTGCAGGCTTGAAGGGAAACTGGCCGGCCGGTTGGCAGGCGCGGAACTTCAGCAGCTTGGCAGTGCGTTCACTTTCTTCTTTTGTGACAGGCTGCCGATAAACCTGACGGACGCGAAGCGAAGCGATACCGGAAGATATGCGGCGTTTTTCCACGCGATGCTGAATCGCGGTATTTATCTACCGCCGGCGCAATTTGAGACCGCCTTTATTTCTGCAGCCCACACGGATGCGGATATTGTCGCGCTAGAGACGGCCGTCGCGTCGGCATTCGACGCCCCTAAGGGATAATCAACCGACGCAAACGCTCTGCCACATCCCCGTAGCCGGGATCGGCGGCATCGATCTTCTTCGGGTTGTCACGGGGCTGATGCCCCTCGACTTACAAGATACTGCCAACCAGCGGTCGAAGCAGCTCGGGATCGTCGTTTTTGGGAGAATTGACCGCGACGGATACGGGATACCACGCCATCGCCTCAGCGGGATAGGGTTGCAGCAGTCGGGCTGGATCCTTGCACTTCGGATCGAGCCAGGCATCAATGGAAGCGGGTGGCAGGATGACCGGCATCCGGTCATGAATCGGCGCGATCAGTGGATTGGCGCGGGTGGTAATGATGGTGCCGCAAGCGTGGGCTTCGCCAGTATCCGAGCGCAGAGCATCCCACAGCCCGGCAAAGACGAAAGGCACATCGTCCTTCAAGTGGATGTAGACCGGTTGCTTGCGCCCCTCGACTTGTCGCCATTCGTAAAAACCATCCGCCACGAACAGGCAACGGTTGCGGGTCAGCAACCGGGAAAAGGTGGGTTTCTCGGTAATCGTCTCCGCCCGCGCGTTGATCAACGGACGCCCGCCCGCACGCGATGCCGGAAGGCCCCAGCGCAAGAGCCCCAATCGTCGTTCTTGATGACCGGCAATCGCCGCCACGTCCTGCCCCGGACATACGTTGAAGCTGGCGGAAACCTCTGCGACCACCTTGTCCACGCCATGCATCTTGGCGATGATCGCCGCCTTTTGCTTCT
>CAZGBW010000044.1:0-12234 GCA_964523995.1 uncultured Victivallales bacterium
GAGACCACAGACGACAGTCAGAGGACGGCAGACAGCACAACAAACCAAATGAAGAATGGCGAGATGGATGACCCCAATACCTATACAAAGAACCTTCGCCCCCAAGAAACTTCAAGAAAACAACCCATTTTCTATTTTCTCGGTCTGACCCCGATGACAGAATATGTCATTCTGAATTATGAAAAGCATCATTGAAAACCATCGAATTCTTGTCACAGGCGGGGCTGGCTTCATCGGCTCGAACCTGGTGGATGCCCTCCTTGCCCAGAATAACGCGGTTGTCGTCCTGGACAACTTCGCCACCGGCAAACCCGAGAATCTGGCGCATGTCTTAACGCACCCGCGGTTCAAACTGGTGGTTGGTGATATTCGCAAGCTGGACGATTGCCGAAAAGCCTGTGATGGCGTGGATTATGTCATGCACCAGGCCGCCCTGGGCTCGGTGCCCCGTTCGATCCATGATCCGATCACATCGAATGACGTCAATATATCGGGTTTTGTCAACATGCTGGTGGCCGCGCGCGACGCCAAGGTCAAGCGCCTGACCTATGCGGCGAGTTCCTCGACCTACGGTGACCATCCCGGACTTCCGAAGGTTGAAGACCGGATCGGTCGTCCGCTGTCTCCGTATGCCGTCACCAAATATGTCAATGAGCTTTACGCCGATGTCTTTGCCAGGACCTACGGGATGGAGTTGGTCGGCCTGCGCTATTTCAATGTCTTCGGCCGCCGTCAGGATCCGTTCGGTGCCTATGCCGCCGTCATTCCGAAGTTCGTCATTTCCCTGATGCGGCACGAAGCGCCGGTTATCAATGGTGACGGGTCGCATTCGCGCGACTTCACCTACGTGGACAACGTTGTCCAGGTCAATCAGCTCGGGCTGCTGGCCAAACAGCCCGAAGCCCTGAATCAGGTCTACAACGTCGCCTGCGGGGGCAATACGGACCTGAACACGCTGTTCTCCGAGTTGCGGCGGTTACTGGCGGAGTTCGATCCGGCCATTGCCGGCATCGAGCCAGCCTACGGCCCGGAGCGGGCTGGCGACGTCAAGCATTCCCTGGCCTCCATCGAGAAGGCATCCACCCTGCTCGGCTACACCCCCACGCATGATTTCAAGCAGGGGCTGGCCGCTTGCGTGCGGTGGTACTGGGAGCAATTGAAACCCTGAGGTGGAATCCGGCTTATCCGATGAACCCCCCCTTGCTGACGTAAAATGATATTTAAACAACAATTACTGCGCATCATTCCGCATTTTGTTCGTAAATGGCTGATGTGGATCCTCTTTACCACACGACTCTTCAGGAATTCCCTGTATGACTACGGGCGGTTCTTCAACTATTCCGGCGCGAATCCGAAGCGTCAGTATCACGGAGAGAAAGCGGCTCGGTTGACGATGGCGTTTCATCAGCTTGAGAAGGGGTTGAGCCTCTCCGCGCCTCGTCCGGGGTTCGGCAAGGAGGTCGCCGCCAGGCTGATCCAGGATATCGGGACGTTTGTCGCCGATTTCGGATTTATCGAGCCAGCGCCTTCGGCGCTAGGTGCGCTGAATGCATACATAGCGTTCAACGAAGAGCACAACATTGACGTGGCAACGCTGAAGGCGGCCGTCGCCCGATGCCTGAGCGGCGTTGCCGGATCCAATCCGGAATGTCCGGCGGGGGGAACCTGGACCGTGGACCGGGATGACTTGGAAAAGAAGCGGAATGCCGGATTCATGCCGTTTTTCAATTCCCGCCACAGTGTGCGTCATTTCAGTGGCGGCCCGATCCCGGAGGCGCATATACGCGAGGCCATCCGCCTCTCGCAGAAGACGCCGTCCGTCTGCAACCGGCAGGCATGGAAAGCACATGTCTATTCAAAACCCGAGGATGTCGCGAGCCTGCTGGCGATCCAGGCGGGCAGCCGCGGGTTTGGTGATCAGGTGTCCGCCGTGCTGGTCGTGACTTGCGACTTGACTCGCTTTGTGAATGTGGGCGAGCGGTACCAGGCGTGGATTGACGGTGGAATGTTCAGCATGGCGACTTGTCTGGCGCTTCATTCCCTGGGGTATGGGACCTGCTGCCTGACATGGGCCAAGGAAATGCACACGGACATGGCGCTGCGCAAGGCTGCGCACATAAGAGCGGAAGAGCAGATCATCATGCTGATCGCGGTTGGCACCCTGCCCCAGACCTTCAGGGTGGCCCGGTCACCACGGCGTCCGTTGCAGGATGCCCTGCAGTTTCACTGAGCAGAAGACCGGATTGCGAGCCCTGTCGCGGATCGTTCCCAGGCAGAGGTCAGCGGGCTGCGGCGGTGCCGCGGGTGTCAATGAGCATTCACGCAAAAAGCAAGTTCTCGCATAATCTGGCAGCCACCATGGTGGCATTCGGCGCTCACATCCTGCTTGGCATGTGGTACGCCCGGATGCTGGTGACGCGCCTGGGTCCTGAGCAATACGGGATCGTGCCGCTGGTTGTTTCCCTGATGGGTTATCTGGCCATCACGACGGTTGCGCTCAACACCTCGATCGGGCGGCATATGACCGCCAGCCTGGCGGGTGGAGACCGCGAACAGGCCTCCCGGATCGGCAGCACGGCACTGACGGGCATATTGCTTCTGGCAATTCCGGTATTCCTGGTGGGTGCCCTGGCCTATCGGTTCCTACCGGATCTGATCCGGGTTCCCCCGGGGACCGAACCGGACGCCCGGCTGTTCTTCGCATTCAGCCTGGGCGGGTTCCTGCTGACCCAGGTCAGCATTCCCTTCGGGGCGGCGACGTTCTGCACGAACAGGCTCGACTGGAGGGCGGGGGTGGACCTCCTGGTGTACGTCATCCGCACAGCCGGGGCGTTCCTGCTGCTCGCGTTGTTTGGTAATCGACTCTGGTTGGTCGGGGCGGCGATGGCGGTTGCCGCGGGAATCCAGCTGGTATTCCAAATCCGTCTCTGGCGCCGGTTGCTGCCTGGAATCTCGTTTCGCCCTGGCGTGTTCGACCGCGTGCTTTTCAAGGACATATTCGCCTCGGGGTCCTGGATCACGGTGAATGCGGCGGGCGCGTTGCTTTTCCTGGGGACGGACCTTGTCATCATTAACCGCATTCTCGGGCCGCTCGAGGCAGGCATGTATGCGCCGGTCCTGCTTCTTTCCCAGGTTACGCGGGCGATCGCGGGATCGCTTGGGAATCTGTTCACCCCGAAGATCACAAGGCTTTATGCAGAGAAGAACCTGGAGGGCCTTCAGGCTTATGTAGTCCGGTCCACGAGATTCCTGGGAATCCTCATGGGCATTCCCATCGGACTCCTGTGCGCCCTGTCCAAGGACTTCCTGACGATGTGGATGGGGCCGTTGTTCACGGACCGCTGGCCGTTGGTCTGGCTTTTGCTCGGGCATTTGTGCATCAACCTGAGTGTATTCCCGCAACAGGCGGTGCAAACCGCATCAGACCGGCTGCGCGTGCCGGCGATGGTCACCCTTGGAATGGGGGGCATCCATGTGATTCTTGCCATTGTGCTGGCTGGATATTCCGGACTGGGCAGCATCGGGGTGGCATTGTCTGGCGCGATCGTGCTCACCCTGAAGAATGCGCTCTTCACACCTGCCTACAATATGCATATCCTGCACATTTCCGCCCGGCGCGCATTTGCCGGCATGCAAAGCAGCTTGTTCACGGCAGCCGTGGCGCTCGGGTCCACCGCGGGCATCCATGCCATCCTGCCGGCAAGTGGCTGGCTGCGGTTTGCAGGTTCGGGGATCCTGGGCGTTTCCGTCACGCTGGTGACAAGCTTCCTGGTGTTGTTGAACGCCCAGGAGAAGGAAGCGGTCCTGAGACCCGTCCGGAGATTTTTCAGGCAGGGTCCGCCGCCGGGCAGGACCGTTCAGGAGGAGGGACGATGAAGGTTGCGGTATTGACCTTTCGCTGGGCCAATAACTACGGAGCGCTCCTGCAGGCGTATGGCCTGCGACGGGCCTTGGAGGCGCTTGGCGCCGAGGTGGTCTTTCCCGATTATGCGCCTGCCGGCAGCCGGGTTCCCTGGTGGAGGCCACTGGGGGTGCGGCAGGGGGTGTTTCTCCAGGCGGGGCTGATGAAGTACAGGTGTGCCGGATTCCGGCGTGATTTCCTGCCTGCGACAAGACGCTGTGATTCCATGGCGGATCTGTCGGCGGCGTGCCAGGATTGCGACGCGGTGGTGACAGGCAGTGACCAGGTGTGGAACGGGAACGGGCCCGGAGGGTTTAATCCCGTCTATTTCCTGGGGTTCCCGCTTCCGGCACGCTGTCGACGGATCAGTTATGCCGCGTGCTTCGGACAGACGGACCAGCCGCCCGCCACGAGGGAGGGTGCCCGGAACCTGCTGGGATCCCTCAATTCGATTTCCGTGCGGAACATCCTGAGCCGGGAGCTGGTCCGCCAGTTGTCCGACCGCGATGCAGAGGTGGTTCTGGACCCGACATTGCTGCACGATTATGCCGATCTCGACGCGGGGCCGACCAGGGAGGGAGGCTACATTCTCGTGTATAGCCTGGGTGCCGGGCACCGGTCCCTCGGCGAGTGGATCGTGGCCCGCGCGAAACAGAAACTGGGACTGCCCGTTGTCACGTTATATCCGGATGCGCGTTTCCGGGGCACCGACCGCCATGCCTTGAGCGCCGGCCCCCGCGAATGGCTCCGCCTGGTGAAGGGCGCGACGATGGTGATCACGAATTCGTTCCATGGCACCACGTTCGCCCTGGGGCTCGGGAAACGCTTCATCGTGTGGGGGGGGGCGCGTCCGGATCGCCTTGAGGATATCCTCCGTCGCGCCGGTGCGCTGGATCACCTGATCCTGCAAAAGGATGAAGCACGGGTTGATGCCTTGATCGGAAACTCTCCGGTTCCGGATCGGCTGGGGCCGGAGCGGGATCAGTCCCTCTCTTTCCTGAAGGGAGCCCTTTCATGAGGCTGTTCCGGCACACCGATGCAGCGGACAGGGCCGCATCCATCTCGCTTCAGTATCCATGGGTTGTCCTGCCGATGCTGATGACGCTTTCCGTGTCATTGCTCTTGCTGGCTTTTTTCCCGGGCTGGTTGGCGTTGACCTGGGCCTCGGGCTTGACCGCGCTGGCGGCGCTGGGTGTCGTGGCCTGGGGCTGGTGCAGTTCCTGGCGCCATATGCTCTATCTGTGGATTGGCGCGGCGTTTTTCCTTGTCGGGTTCCCGCTGAATACGTTCCTGATCGCCTGCGGCTTGGATGTGGAGCAGTATATCCTGCCGACGGACTACGAAAGCATCTCGTTGAGTTTCCAGGTCGGTGTCGTGGGCTGGGCCGCCTGGACCATGGGTTTTCTGCATCGGGCGAAGCCTATGTTGCGGACGAAGCGCAGTTCCCTTGGGGGCAGGCGGGAGAGGGTGTTCTCCCCTGCCGGGCTGATGGCTGTGGCGGCAATAGGACTGATGGGCAAGATAACCCTTGGGTTACTCTTGCATTCCCAGGCGGGAAACCAGCTTTTTGAAAAAGTCGGAACGCTCTTTTCCATTCTGGGAACGTTCGGGTTGGTTGCCGTTTTCGTCCTGTATGGAACGGGTGGGAAACGACAGAGAGGCTTTGCGATAGCCCTGCTGGTCATCTCGTCCGCATCCGGATTACTGACCGGCCAGCGCACCGAAATGTTCAAGGGAATCATTTTCTTTATTCTCTTCCTGATGTTGCGTCGTAACATGGAGGGGCTCCCGATGCGAAAGCTGGGCTGGGCTATTGCCGCCGTGCTGGCGGGCTTCGTGCTGCTTTATCCCGCACTCACGCAGTACAAGATAGCGATGTCCGCATCCCGCCAGGAAAGCAGCGGTCTGGAGCGGGCACTCTTGCTGATGGAGACCCTTCCCTCGGCCGGGAGTGAAGGTGGGGGTGCATCGTGGAAGGGTGCCAGCCACTTCTTGGTGCGGATGTCCCAGGTGCAATTCGGGGCGCATCTGGTGACGACGGGGAGGGCGCAGTGGGGATTGTTGAAAGGCCGGTCGCTTTATGAATGCGCTATCATGTTCATCCCCCGCTTCCTGTGGCGCGCCAAGCCGACGATAGGGCTCGGCCCCGAGGCATATGCCTTGCTTGGATTCAAGGAGGGGACGGGATCCACCGTGATTCCTGTTGCTGTGGACTGGTATCTCAATTTCGATTGGATCGGGGTTCTGGCTGGCATGTGGCTCACGGGATTGTTTGTTTCAGGCATTCACCAGGCGCTTGGAGGCGGGGGCGTGATGCGCAATGCAACTCTGGTTGTGATCTCCATGGAAGTATGCCAGGCCGGCACGGGGTTGAAAAGTATCATATCCACGCTGGTCATCTATGGCGTCGGGTGTCTTGTGATGGAGCGTTTGCTCACGCGCAGGCGGAGGATGGTGGTTTGCCGGGCGGTACAGGAGGCGTGATCGTGAAGATTTTGCATGTGGGTTCCTGGTTCGGCCCGCCGTTCGATGGAGGCCGGGTTTATCGCTATGAGCTGATCAAACGATTGGGGCGCGATAACCGTCAAGGGTTTGTGATACCCTACAATCAGCAGGACGAGTCCTCGGTCAGTCTGGATTCCCTGAGGGGGCTCGGCGTGTCTGCAGAGACACTCTCGCCGCTCAAGCGCCTCCCGATCCGGCATCTTGACCGGCTGCGAGGGGTGTTGTTCAGCGGACTTCCCCCGGGGGTCGCCTTCATTGAGCGGAGCCTCGGCCCGGCCTTGCGGCAGGCGATCCGCGAGACGACCCGCGCGTGGCGTCCGGATGTCACGGTGGTGTGGTCGCCGAACCTGGCAGGCGTGTGCGCTCCCGCCATCGAGGGACCTTGCGTGCTCTATGCCTGCGACTCGATGCAGATGCTTAACCGGAGCATTGCCGAACGGGCCTCCGGGCGATTCCGGCGCTGGTACCACCGCCAGGCCGCGTCGCGGCACGAGAAGCTGACGAGGACGGCCTATTCGCGCTATGATCATATCGTCTTCATCAGCTCGCGGGATATGGAATACGGGGTCTTGCCGGAGGGGGCGAAAGCCTCTGTTATCCCGATGGGCGTGGATCCCGGCGTCTTTACCCCGTCGCCCGGGCTATCCGGAAGCCAGGGGAAGCCAGTGCTTGTCTATCATGGCTATCTTGGTTACGTGGCGAATGCGGATGCCGTCCGATGGTTGTTGCTGAACCTGGGGCCTGAACTGGTTCGACTCCTGGGGGAGGACGGATTCGAGCTGCGCATAATCGGCAAGGCGGCCCCGGCGGCGCTAATTGACCTGGTCTCTGGGAAACCGTGGGCGAAGTTGTTAGGATATGTGGATGACCTTACCTCCCTGCTTAACACGTCAACCTGTTATGTGGCCCCGATCGGCATGGGTGGCGGAATGAAGACCAAGATCCTGGAGGCCATGGCCTGTGCACTGCCTGTTGTGGGAACCCCGGAGGCGTTCTCCGGACTCACGATCCAGTCTGGCGTTCACGCGCTTGTTCTCCCCTGTGACCAGATCATCCCCGCGGTCCTGGATCTGCTGCGTTCGCCTGCACGGCGGTCCGCCATGGGGCTGGCGGGGCGCCAGTGGGTGCAGGTCCATGCCGACTGGGACCGCGGAGCCGAGGCGCTGGGAAGCATATTGGCTGGTGTTATACCAGGGACCAAGGGTCCCTCACTGGAGAAATGAGAGTATGAACAGATCGACCAAGATGTTGCGGGCCGGGGCGAACAAGTGGATCAAGCGGGCCGCGGGCCTGAAGCATGCCGGCCAGGTGCGGCGCGCCTGGACGATGTCCGCAGGCGATATCGAGGAATACCAGCGGAAGATATTGCTGCAGAACTACGCCTACGCGCGGGAGCACGTCCCCTATTACCGGGAACACCCCGCGCTTTATCCGCCCATCGATCCCGGGCTGCCTGTCGCATCGTTCCTGGCCCGCCTGCCAGTCCTGGAAAAGGCGGTTGTCCGGGAGCAGATGGAGGCGTTTTATGCCCAGCCACGTCCCGCGCTGACCAGTTTCCATACCACGAGCGGGACCAGTGGATCCCCGCTGCGCCTCGCCGCCACGCTTTGGGAACGCGGATTCGGTACCGCGATCTACGATCATTGGGAGGCCCGGGTCGCCGGCCGGCTCTTCCCGCGCACACTATTCCTGAGCGGATTCCTGACTCCGGAGTCCGGTTCCCGCGATCTCTATTGGCGTGATCCGGTGTCCGGGAATGTGTTCCTTTCCATCTACGCCCTCAACGCCACGCATCGAGCAGAAATCGCCCGCCTCATTAACCGAATGCGCCCGCAGCTCATTTTCGGCTATGCATCGACGGTTCACAACCTGGCCCAGGTACTGGGTGATTCCGTGGCGGACAGCTCGGATTCACGTGTATCCATCGTCACCTCGGAGGTGCTTAATC
Source organism: uncultured Victivallales bacterium (assembly GCA_964523995.1). Classification (GTDB taxonomy): domain Bacteria; phylum Verrucomicrobiota; class Kiritimatiellia; order UBA8416; family UBA8416; genus UBA8416. The sequence goes on from CAZGBW010000044.1 coordinate 8,355, forward strand.
CCGCGTGGCGCGAGGAGATCCAGACGAACCTGTGCCGCCGTGTCTATGACATGTATGGATCGCAAGAGGGGAGCCACCTGGCATTGGAGTGCGATCAAGGCAGGCTGCATCTTCATCCGCTGGTGGGCATCCTCGAAATCGTGGATGAGGCCGGACAGCCCGTGCCCGCCGGACAGGCCGGCCAAGGGCTTGTGACGGGGCTGGTCCGGCGCACGATGCCGCTGTTCCGCTACCGGCTGGGCGACACCATTGAATCAACAGGGTTCTCCGCCGACTGTCCCTGCGGTTTGTCCTGGCCCACCATCGGGGCCGTCAGCGGCCGGTCCGAGGATCTCGTCGTCACCCGCGACGGGCGCCGTGTGGGCTATTTATGTTTCCACTCCACGAAGAATCTGCGCGGGATTTCGGAAAGCCAGCTGGTCCAGGTGGATTTTGAACGCTTCGTGTTCAACATCGTTCTGGCAGACCCGGCCGCGGACCGCCCGGCACTGGAAGCGAAGATCCAGGAGCAATTGCGGAATCGCCTGCAGACGCCGGTGTCCGTCGAGTTCCGCTATCTTGCCGAGATCCCCCGCGGGGCCCGCGGCAAGTTCAAATCCGTTGTAGTGGATTTTTCCGGGGGAGAGGCATGAACTTGCTGGTGGCGTTGGATCATCGCTTCGAGCGGACCCCCGATGGCGTTGTGTGGAGCTGGTATTTCGACCATTCGTTCTGGACCCGCTATCTGGAGGTCTTTCGCGAAGTGCGTGTACTGGCCCGCGTGCGCGATGTGTCCGCGGTTGCGGCAACCGCGCGCCGGTCGGAGGGTGCCGGGGTTGCCGTCGTGCCGGTACCGTTCTATCATGGCCCCCTGCAATATCTCCGGAGGTCCGCGGACGTCCGGGCGGTTGTCCGTGCGGCGGTCGGTCCGCGGGATGCTGTCATCCTGCGCAGTGGCCAGTTGGGCAACTGCCTGGCCAAGGCATTGCGGGAGGATGGCCATCCCTATGCCATGGAGATCATCGGGGACCCTTATGATGTGTTCGCGCCGGGTGCCAATACCCATCCGCTCCGTCCGTTCCTGCGCTGGTGGTATCCCCGCCAGGTGCGACGGCTATGCGCGGGCGCTGCTGCCGTAGCCTATGTCACGGAGGAGGCGTTGCAGAAACGATATCCCGCCGGTCCGGGAGCCTTCTCGACCTATTTCTCCAGCATTGATCTGAATGACGAGGCCCTGCGCCTGTCCCCGAGGGACATCCGCGGACCGGCACGCAGCCTCCTGACCGTCGGGACGATGGATCAACCCTACAAGGGGCACGACATCCTTCTCCGCGCCGTGGCAGCGGCCATGCGAAACGGGTATGATTTCACGCTCACTGTCGTCGGGGACGGGCGTTTCCGCACGACGCTGGAGGCCTTAGCCCGCGAGCTCGCGATCGCCGACCGGGTTGTCTTCAAGGGACAGTTGCCAAAAGGGGCCCTGGTCCGGGAGCAGATGGACCTTGCAGACCTGTTTGTGCTGCCCTCCCGCACGGAAGGGCTGCCCCGGGCGCTGATCGAGGCCATGGCGCGCGCCATGCCTTGCATTTCAACGACGGTCGGTGGCACGCCGGAGCTGTTGCCCCCGGAGGATCGCGTGCCGGCGGGTGATGTGTCTGCGTTGGCGCTCAAGTTGTGCGACGTGGCCCGCGACCTCCCCCGCCTGAACCGGATGTCCGTCGTTAATCTGGAAAAGGCGCGCCAGTATCGTTCGGATATCCTGGCCGGACGTCGCCGGCTGTTCTACCACCATCTGGAGCGCGTCACGCAGGAGTGGGGGAAAACAAGGGAGGAAAGACCAGTCCATGAATGAACTGATTTATCAATTGCGATGGGCATTGCCGATCTGGCTCGTCGGGGTGCTGACAAACTGGTGGCCCGACAACCGCTTTTCCCTGCGGTTGCGTGGCTTGTTCGCCAGCCCGTTCATCGGGAAATGCGGGCGCGGTCTTCAGCTGGGCAGGAATGTGACCCTGCTGAACCCGCACCGGCTGGTGGTCGGCGACCATGTCTACATGGCCCAGGGGTGCTGGCTCAATTGCCTGGGTGGACTGACGCTTCAAAGCGAGGTCATCCTGGGACCCTATGTCACGATCAGCACCCTCCAGCATGTGTTCAAGGATGGATCCGCCCGGTTTGGCGGCAGTATCCGCGGGCCCGTGATGATCGGCCGGGGATCGTGGCTGGCCGCACATGTGTCCGTCAAATGCGGGGTGTCGGTCGGATGTGGCAGCCTGGTCGCCGCGAATGCCGCTGTCGCCTCCGATGTACCGGACCACGTCATTGCCGGCGGGGTTCCGGCCAAGGTCATCGGCGAAAACAGCGACGGGCAGGCGAGTTTTTCACGTCGCATGGATTTGTAGGTTTCCTTTCCACCTGTTGTTTTGTTGAAGAGAGCCCTTCCCATGAATATTCTTTACATTGTCCAGCATTTTTCGGGGCCGGATGGCACGAGCGGTTCCCGCGCCTATGAGAACGTGTGCCGACTGTCAGCCCGAGGTCACCAAGTGAGTTTGCTGTGCGCGAGTTTCGAGCACGGTAGCTCCCGCGATATAGAGACAGCCCGGGCCCTGGGTATCCACGTGTGCCAGTCCCCCATTCTCTATAGCCAGAAACTGTCATTCTCACGCCGGATTCTTGCTTTTGCCCGCTACATGCCCTGGGCGATCCGGACAGGGAACCGCCTGCCGCGTCCCGATGTGGTCTATGCCAGTTCCACGCCGCTGACGGTCGGGGAGATCGGCCGACGCGTGGCGCGCCATCACCGCATCCCCTTTGTCTTCGAGGTCCGCGACTTGTGGCCGGAGGTTCCGATCGCCCTCGGGGTCCTGCGGAATCCCGTCTTGCAGTGGGTGGCCCGCCGCATGGCGACAACGTGCTATCGCGCGGCAGCCCATGTGGTGGCCCTGTCCCCCGACATGAAAACGGGGATCCTGAAATGGGGCGTTCGGGAATCGAAAGTGTCCGTGGTTCCCAACGGCAGCGATACGGACCTGTTTGGCGGCCCGCAGGACCGTGAAGCCACACGAAAGGCATTCGGATGGGAACGGGGGGACCTCGTCTGTATTCATCCGGGGGCGATGGGCATGGTGAACGGGCTTGACGCATTAGTCGATTGCGGACGGCGTCTCGATGCGGACGGCATCCGCAATATCCGGATCGCCCTGGTGGGGAACGGGGCCTTGCGACCTCATCTGGAGCGGCGCATCCGGGAGGAGGGCGTGTGTTCGGTCTCCATTCACGATGCGGTGCCCAAGAAGGAAATGCCCTCCCTGTTGGCCGCCGCCGACGTCGGGCTGGTTACCGTGGCGGCAAAGCCCGGGTTGGAGGCGAATTCCGCCAACAAGTTCTTCGATTTCCTTGCGGCAGGCCTTCCCGTGGTCATTAATTATGGCGGCTGGCAGGCGCAGGTATTACGCGAAAGCGGCGCGGGATCCGCCATGCAACCCGGCGATCCCGACGGCCTGGCCCGGGAGCTGGTCCGGCTGCACGGTGATCCACAGGTCCGGACCAGGATGGGGCTGGCGGCCCGGCGGTTGGCGGAGGAGCGCTATGGCCGGGACAAGCTTGTGAACGAGATTGAGCAGGTACTGCTCCAGGTTGTCGGGGACAGTGGACCACGCTGAAGCCTGTGGCGGATAACAACACCAGGAACACCATGTTTGCAGGCATTGCCGTGCGGTGACGCCTGCCTGCCTTTACACCATGATTTCATATCGAACATTCGGCAAGCGACTTGTTGACCTGGCTTTGACACTGCCGGCATTCTTCCTTTTCATGCCCCTGCTGGCCCTGCTGGCGCTGCTCGTGCGCTGGCGGCTGGGCTTCCCGGTGTTGTTCCGGCAAAAACGGCCGGGCTTGC
>CAZGBW010000045.1:0-11877 GCA_964523995.1 uncultured Victivallales bacterium
CGGCCCATGGACCCTCACGCTCGAGGCACCGCTTTTCATTCCCTTCCTGCAATACAGCAGGCGTCGCGATCTCCGTGAAACCCTTTACCGCGCCTATGTGACACGTGCCTCGAGCGGGGAAACTGATAACACACCGCTGATCAGCCAGATCCTGGAATGCCGGCACGAATCGGCCGGGCTGCTCAATGCCGGCTCCTTCGCGAACCAGATGATGCGCATGCGCATGGCGGAAAAGGTGGAAGCCGTTGACCGGATGATTGACCGCCTGCGCACCGCCGCGCGTCCGGCAGCGGAGCGCGAGCATGCAGATCTCGTGGAATTTGCAAGACGGCAGGGGCAGGCAGAAGCACTGATGCCGTGGGATATCGCGTTCTGGAGCGAACGGATGCGTAAGGCCACGTTCGCGTTTGACGATGAGGATCTGCGTCCGTATTTCCAATTCCCCACGGTGCTCGATGCCCTTTTCGATCTTTCTGACCGCCTATTCGGGGTCACCATCCGGGCCGCCGATGGCCATGTTCCCGTATGGCATGGCGACGTCCGCTATTTTGAAATCCTGGATGAGGGCGAGACGGTGATCGCCAGTTTCTACCTGGATCCGTACAGCCGGCCGGAGACCAAGCGAGGCGGGGCATGGATGGACGGCGCCCGTCCGCGATACCCGCTACCCAACGGCACGGTCCTTCCACCGGCCGCTTATCTGGTCTGCAACCAGACGCGACCCACGGGCAAGGGTCCCTCGCTGATGACCCTGAACGAGGTCACCACCCTGTTCCACGAGTTCGGGCATGCGCTCCACCACCTCCTGACGACCGTCTCCATACCCGCCGCTTCCGGCATCCATAACGTGGAATGGGATGCCATCGAACTCCCCAGCCAGTTCATGGAGAACTGGTGCATCCAGGAACGGGTGCTGCGCCGCCTCTCCAAGCACATTGAAACCGGCGAATCGCTACCCGCGGAAATCATGGAGCAGGTCCGCAATGCCCACCGTTTCCGGGCCGGATCCGCCATGCTCCGGCAGCTCCTGTTCGCCGCCATCGACATGGAACTCCATGCACGCTACCAGCCGGGCAGCGGCAGGACACCCAACCAGGTCAAGGACGACATTGCCCGCCCCTATGCCATCATTCCCCTTCTACCGGAGGACCGTTTCCTCTGCGGATTTTCCCACATCTTCGCGGGGGGGTATCCAGCGGGGTACTATAGCTATAAATGGGCCGAAGTCCTATCCGCCGACGCCTTTGCCGCCTTCACGGAAGCGGGGCTCGACGATCCCGCCGCCCTGGCCGCAACCGGACGCCGATTCCGGGACACCATTCTGGCGCTCGGTGGAAGCCAGCATCCCATGGGGATCTACAAGGCGTTCCGTGGCCGCGATCCCGATCCGGACGCGCTCCTCCGCCAATGCAATCTGTGCTGAACCCTGAAAACCGGCTTGCCACGTCGCTGACGTTCTGTAGAATGGTGCGCATGAAGTTCCACTTGTCATTTTTCCGTGCAGGACTCCTTCTTTGGCTTGCACTAAGCCAGAGCGCGACCGCACAGGTGCTTGGCAACGTCGAGCCCCAAGTCCGGCTTTCCGAGGAAGGCCGGATCTATGTCGGCGACACGTATACAGGACTCGCCAAACTGTCGGCCCAGCTCAAGAAAGATGGATTCAAGACACAGGATCAGATCACCGTCCAGATTCCGCAGAACACATCCCCGAATGCGCTTGCTGCCATCAGCAAGGAACTTGCCAATAACGGATTCCGCCGTTTTATTTTCAGCAAACCCCGAAAGACGGTCGTGGAAAAGGGGGTTGACCCCCTGCTAAAAGATCGTCAGTGATGTCATTTTCTCTTGAATTCTTTGGCAATCCTCATTATTGTCCAGATCGTTGTTGTTAAAATCCATTCCCAAGGGGCGATCGCATGGCCATTCCCATCACCATTAAAAAGCGGAAAATGTCGTTTAAACAGCCGGAGACCGGTGCGCCAGACGAGGCCCCCGTCGCGGACATCGCCGAGGACACTGCGGTTGACTCCGGAGTCAGCGGCTTACCTGCGCGTCTTAATGCCCCGCACGCCCCCGCTCGTCCCGCCCCCTCCTCCAATACGGCATTCGGCATCCTTGCCATCCTCGCCACCGGTCTCTTCGTGATTCTCGTCCTGCTCCAGTGGATTGAGTGGTCCGACATTAATACCGCGTTCCCTCGTCCCCTGCAGACAGGGGAACTCGTCACGCCGACAAACTGATCCTTGTGATGCGCCCCTGCGGTCAATAAGGACTACCCGGACGACTACATGAACAATACACCGTCGCCAAGAACGGTTTGCGCCCGTATTCTCTCCCGCTGGCTGATCTCCGGCGATTTCCCGGACCGCCTGATTCCTGAACGGACGGACCAGCGGAATCTGGTGCAGGAGATGGTCTACGGTACCGTGAGATGGAAGCGAACGCTCGAATGGATTCTGTCAAGTATGGCCGCGCGCGAGCCGGATCCGGAAACAAAGGCCTATCTGCTGACCGGCCTGTACCAGTTATTCCGGATGGATAACGTTCCCGTGCATGCAGCCCTCAACGAGACCGTGGAAGCGGCGAAGGCGGATCTGGACGCTTTCAGGATCCGATTCATCAACGGGGTTCTCCGTAATACACTGCGCCGCCGGGAAGACATCCTGGAGAGTCTTTCCAAAGCGGAGACAGGAATCCGTTTCTCGCATCCCGATCTACTGATCCAAAGGTGGAATTTGCAGTTCGGGATCCCGGCGACAGAGGCCCTGTGTGAGTGGAACAACCGCCGCCCGGCGGTGGCGATCCGCCTTCGCGCCGGCGATAAGAGTCCGGAGGCGGACGCATTACGCCAGATGCTCAGCCCGCATCCGGCCGCTCCCGATCATTTCTGCCTCGTACCGCCGGGAACGGCAGTTACCGATCTTCCGGGTTATGCATCTGGAGCCTTCTACGTCCAGGATCCAGCCACTCAGATATCCGTATCCCTGCTGGAACTGGAACCCGGCATGAAATTGCTGGATGCCTGCGCCGCTCCCGGTGGAAAAGCGTTTGCCTGCGCCGATGCCCTTCACCCTCAAGGCCTGATCCTGGCCGCCGACCTGCATGAGGACCGTCTTAAGCGCCTCCGGGAAAATGCACAGCGAATGAACATCCCCTGCATCCAGGTGATACAGGCGGATGCCACACTAATCCCTGCCGCCGACGTCGTGCGGCAGCAGGCCCCTTTTGACCGTGTCTTGCTTGATGTGCCGTGCAGCAATACCGGAGTGCTGAACCGCCGTCCGGATGCGCGCTGGCGCTTTTCCGAAGAGCGTCTTGCCTCGCTGATCGACGTCCAGCGCCGTATGCTGGATGCCGCCGCCCCGCTGGTCGCCACCGGGGGGTTGCTTGTCTACAGCACCTGCAGCCTGGAACCCGAGGAGAATATGGGACAGGTGCAGAACTGGCTCGCTGCCAACCCCCAATTCCAGTTGGGACGTCAACGCATCAGCATGCCGCCATCGTCCGGAACGGACGGGGCTTTCGCAGCCCAGCTGATCCGGACCTGAGACTGGAATGCTCCCTGGTTATCGCCCGCCGTGCTGGCGGTCAAACGCCTTCAACATCCGGAAAAAACGCAGGGTATCCCGCAACGGGCGGATTTTGCTTTGCTCACCGGCATAGATAATCCGCACCGGAACGGAACCCAGGGTCACACCGAGCCGAGCCAGCTCCATCAAAATTTCCGATTCCGCGGCAAAGCCGGACTCGCTTTCCGGCATCGGTGGGATGACATCGGTTCGGTAGAGGCGGAACCCATTCTGCGTATCGGGAACGCGCTGCCCCATTTTCCGGCTCAACAGGGCGCTCATGAACCTATTCGTCAGCCGCCGCACCAGCGGCATGCCATGCGGCACATCCATCCGGTTTCCGACAATCACGGGGAAAAAGCCCTTCGCGAACGCCTCAAGAAACGCCGGTATATCTTCCGGGGCATGCTGGCCATCGCCATCCATCGTCAGGACAAACGCGGCCCCCTGCTCCCGCGCATACTGGAATCCGGTCCGCAAGGCCCCCCCCTTCCCCCGGTTCGCGGCATGAACCAGCACGACGGCCCCTGCCTCCCGTGCCACGGACGCCGTCTCGTCGGGAGAGCCGTCATCCACCACGACCACCCACGGGACATAACGCCGAGCCTCGCGCACAACGGCACCAATCCGGGATTCCTCCCGGTATGCCGGAATCAGGATCATTCCGTCCGTTCTTTCCATATTGCCTCCCGCTTATCCGTCGACCATCGCCTCGTCAGTCCTCACGCCACCGGTCACCTGTCTTTTTCCACCATCACGATCACGCCACGCTTTGCCAATGAACGCAGGAAAAGAAGACAAGCCTCCCGGGATTCATCGGCCGCGCCGCTGAATTTTTCCTGGAACGCCTTGATGATATCACTTGACGACATCCGCCCGGTGATCCGCTCCGCCACGAACGTGCCGAAGGCATCCAGGCGAATCCGGCGGGCAACATTCCGGGCCGGCACCAGCCAGCGCAGGATCGGACCGCGACGATCCTTCATCCCGGGATTCGACTCGAGCAAAACGAACCCATGACCCCCCGGTTTGCCGGCGATAAAATGGGCGTTCTCGATAAACACCGGCACCGCCTGTTCGATACGCCGTAATTCACGTGCCGCGTCGTCCAGCTGCTTCTCACGCTTTTGCTTCGCGTCCGAGCTCATTTTTCGGCATTTCCTCCAGATGGAATTCCTCGCCCGTGCTGACCTTCATCAGACATCCGTCGGCAATCCAGCACACCCGGTCCGAGGAACGCAGCATCTTCGTGTCGTGCGTGGAGCAGATCACCGTGACGCCTTCGTTCTTGTTGAGATCCTTGAGAAGCTCGATGATTTCCGTACCGGTTTTGGTGTCCAGGTTACCGGTCGGTTCATCGGCCAGGATCACCGACGGGGTGTTCGCCAGCGCCCGCGCAACGGCCACACGCTGCTGCTGGCCTCCGGACAGCTCGAACGGGCGGTGATGCATGCGCTCCCCAAGGCCGACTCGCCTGAGAATCCTCTCGCCGCGCTCTACCGCCTCGTCCTTGTTCGCGCCCTGGAAGACCATCGGCAGGGTCACGTTCTGCAGCGCCGTCATGACCTGGATCAGGTTGAACGTCTGGAATATGTAGCCGATCCGGTTGCACCGGAACCAGGCCTGCTGCTCCTCGGAGAGTTCAAACACCGAGAAACCCTCGAAAAAGACCTTGCCCTCGCTGGGGACATCCAGCGCGCCGATCTGATTGAACAGAGTGGACTTGCCGGATCCGGACGGTCCCATGATCGAGATGAACTCGCCGCGCCGGATATCCAGCGTGATGCCTTTCAGCGCCCATACTTCCTCACCACGGGTGACGTAGAGCTTCTTGACGTTCTCGGTGCGTATGATGATGTCATTCATTAGCGGAACTCACTGCTGCTGAAGTCAATGTTTTCAGGACGGTCCGCCTTCACGATCCGCCCATCCTCGATCCACAGGATGCGGTCGGAGCGCTTGAGCATCTTCAGGTCATGTGTCGCGGAAATGATCGTGACACCCAGTTCGGCCTTTAGCGCCGCAAGAAGCTCGATCATTTCCTCTCCGGTACGCGTATCCAGATTGGCCGTCGGCTCATCCGCCAGCACGATTTCCGGCGAATTCGCCAGTGCCCGTGCAATCGCCACCCGCTGCTGCTGCCCGCCGGAAAGCTCGGCCGGCTTGTGCAGCACCCGGTGGCCAAGACCGACCAGGTGCAGGATCTCAATCGCCTTCTCCCGCGCGGTTTCCCCTTCCATGCCCGCGAAGCTCATCGGCAGCATCACGTTCTCCAGGCAGGTCATCACCTGAATCAGGTTATAGCTCTGGAAGATGTAGCCGATCTTGCGGCACCGCAACCAGGCCAGCTCATCGGCATCCAGTTGCGCGATGTCCACCTGGTCTATATACACCTTGCCGGAAGTCGGTTTCTGCAGAGCACCGATCATGTTGAAGAGCGTGGACTTCCCCGAGCCGGACGGTCCCATGATCGAAAGATATTCGTTCTCGTAGATACTGAGCGTCGCCCCGCGAAGCGCATGCGTCTCGGAGGTGCCGCGCCGGTATATCTTCTTGACGTCCACCGAGCGGATAATGCACCGGCGCTCATCCTCCGGCGACGGGGCGAAGAGCGCTTCCATACGCGGGGATACCGCCCTGTGCACAACCGGAGCCGAAACAGCAGCCCCGCCAGAGGAGGATTTGAACCGTGCCTTCGTTCTTTTCTGTTCTCTCTTCATCATATTCCTACACGTTCGACCGCAGCGCATCCGCCGGAACCATCCGCGAGGCCACGCCAGCGGGATAGATGGCGGCAATGACCGAAAGAATCACCCCTGCCAGTAGTGAACCCGCAAAATAGAGAGCCAGGCGTCCGGACGAGGCCGCCACGGAGGATATGACCAGGGCCGGTCCGTACGTGACCCCGTAGACCGCCAGGGAGAACAGCATGCCGCCGAGCGATCCGCAGGCACCCCCGAAAAACCCCATCAGCGAGGATTCCAGCAGGAACACGCGGCGAATGAACGCACTGAGCGCGCCAAGGCATTTCATCGTGCCGATCTCGCGGAACCGCTCCGTCACCGACATGAGCATCGCGTTGGCAATGCCAATCACGGTGACCAGCAGCGATATCACCACGATCCACACCGAACGGAACCGCTCCTTGCGGGCGGTCGCCGCCTGCGTGGCCAAGTCCTCCGGCAGAAGCTCGCGGGCCAGCGATACTACATCCACACCCTCCCAGGCCGGAACACTTATCCCGCTCCCGCTGATCGCCAGGACACGGCGGGCGCCTTCCGACGGACGCATCCAGTCCGGTAATCCGGGATTCCCCTCCCCCGAGACCAGAAGGACACCCCCTGCTGGAAACAAGGCCGAGCGATCGACCGTTTCCATATACGGGCGCAGCGGCAGCGGTGCGATGGCAGCCGTTTCCGAATCCACCTGGTAACGCACTCCTCCAACCTTGGCCTGCTGCATGAGAAAACGATGTTCGCCCTCCTTCAGGGCACCCGCGAGCCAAAGCGACACGGGCCGCCCGGCCAGGCCACCCGCATCCGCCAGGAGAAAGTTCTCCATTCGCGACACCTCGCTGCGGATATCGTCCTCCGCCTGGACACCCAGCTTGATGATCTGGCCCGTCAGAATGGACATCAGGAAGGCAATGCCGCAGATCACACCGGTAATCGTCACCAGGGAGCGCCCCAGCCGGATGCGAATCCCCTGCAGGACCACCTCCATGGCCACACGGACCGGCAACCGTACTTGAAAAGGAATGGATTTGAGAGTCTGGTTCATTTCATAACCTCTAGAACGGGGCGGTCGACACCGCCTTGGTAATCAATGTGAGCGAGACCATGATCATACTGATTAGCCCGACGCCGGCAAAATACCCCGAGAGGACCGTCGGCACCATCCGCAGGAACTCCGATGAGCCGAATCGCTTGTGGAAATAGTACTTTCCGATGAAAGCGCCGGCAATCTGGAGAATCATGGTATGCGGTAGCCCGCCAAGGCCGCGGACAACACCATAGATCAGCAGCGTCGGCAGTCCGAAAATGCTCAGCAGGGTGAACGATACCAGCGTCAGCAGCGCCCCCCCGGCAATGACCGGTGGATGGATCGCCTGCATGAACGGGGAATTCAGGATCGAGTGCTGCGCGGGATCGCTTCCCGGCGCGACCAAGGTTGACGAGAAGACCAGCGCCTGGTTCTTGCTCTGCAGCTCCCAGTTGATCTGCGAGGCCGGGAACACATCCGAGGGAATCGGATCCGACTTCCAGATGAACGCCCAGAAAACGCAGGAGAGCAACAGCATGATTGGCGTCGCCACCAGATCGGTCACGATCAGGGAACGGAAGTTCACCCCGACGAGTTCGTTCACGCGGTAGGACTGGGCCATGCCGCCGAAGTTGATGATCGGGATCGGTGCCACCCAGATATCCACACCCTTGGCACCGGAGGCGAACACCGCCGATTCCCGCAGGAACGGGATGTCCACCGTCTGGCCACTGATACCCAGCAGCCGGGCACTGACATAGCTGATGAACGGGTTGTAGAAGAACACGAAGAACAGGAGGAACGGCAGCAGGCCCGGGATCAGCCGGTTGCAGACCAGCACCATCGCGGCTGAGATCAGGATGTAAATCACAAGAGCAATCCAGAGCGGATAGTCGCCACGGCCGAGGTTTGGTGTTCTCCAGAGCCGGGAGGTCTCGTCTGCATGCATCTGCTCCTTGGTCAACTCCACATCCTCCAGCCGCTCGCGCTTCCGGCGCCGCATGACGCGCGTGATATCGCGGGCTGTGGAGTAGAGGGAGATCACCGCAATCGCGAACGTGGTTCCGAGCCCGAAGCTCGTCCAGAAATCAATCCCGTTGACGAATGTCGTGTTGATCGTATCCATGCCGGGCTGCCACTGCGTGAGAATGCCCATCTTGTGCATGATCGGATTAAGGAACACCGTCATGCAGACGGCGATCGCTGTCCCGATGATGGACCAGAAAGGAAGCACCATGCCGGTCAGCAGCATGCCGAGGTCAAGCGTGATACCGGTGGCGGCCGCCGGCAGGATCGACTCCGTCAGCGTCGTGGTGTCCAGGAACGGAATCGGCAGGAGCATGATCGGCTTATCCAGGAACATGCCCGAAACGAGGGGAATGCCGATCTGGACCGCACCGAACGAAAGCCCCAGCAATGCACCCAGTGAAAACAGCCGCCAGCGCGTATGCCGCTTGTCGGTCACCGCCGCTGCCGCTTCTATCGCCGCGTTCTCCTTTTCCACCGAGACCGCCGCCGCCTGGCGCACGCGCTTCAGCAGCGACGACTTCCGATCATCCCCCTGCTGCGATTTCATCTGCTCGGTCATGGCCAGCACGCCCTGCGCCGAGATCGGTGCCATCGGGAACGGGAGGCTCTCGACATCGGATGTCAGGCGGAAGAGGAAATAACCGACCGTATACTTGTTGACGAACCCGGCCACGATGCCGAAGGTCGCCAAGGCGATGGGCTTGATCCAGTCGCGATGGAAAAGCGATCGTTCCAGGATGGCGGCACTGTCAGGCCGGGGAACCCACCAAGTCGGGAAACTATCGCTCATGCCGGAATCCCGCACGGCCTCGCTGGTCACAAAGAACGCGCGATAGACCAGCTCACCGAAGACGCCCGCGCTCATCATGATACCGGCCGCATGCAGCAGGATCACCAGATTCCCTTTCGACATGCTCTTCAAGGCGCGCCGGGCCACCTCGCCGAAAAGGATCAGCGTTACCCAGGTCGTGGCACCACCAAGCCCGACGCCGGTCATCAGCCCGAGATAGATGCCTCCCGGCATCATGATCAGCCCGCAGAACAGGATACCCGCAATGGTCGTCCAGCCAAAGCCGCCTTCAAACGTCTCGCTCCGCTCCAGCAATCCGCGGTACTGTTCGAGTTCCTTATCCACCTTGCGATGATCAGCCATGCCTTGCCTCCGATTCACGAAGGGCAGCAGCTGCTTCGCGGTAAAGCGATTCCTTCAAATCCGGCGTCACGGCGCGCCAGTGCAGAAAATGACGGCGTACACGCCCCGTAAAGCCATGACAGAGCCTGTTCCAGGCATCCGCGGTCCCCGACAGGCGAGCCAGCGTGATCCGGGCGATGAACTCGCCGGTCTCAGGGTCGGTCGGCAGGTCAATGGTCATTCGCTGCGAGACACCAAGATCAAACGGCTTCAGCCAGATCGTCGCACTGATCTGGGGAACCGCGCCACCCCTGCCGTGCTCATCAGGCGCAGGGGATATCCCCAACTCGGGAGGGCCTGCGAAAAACGGACCGGAACTGCCTTCGCCGTTATCATCCAGATACCTGGCAAAGAAGCCGAGAACCGAGATCCGGTCGAACCGGTCGAACGTGAACGGCAGCTTGAAGTGCAGCCGGTTCCCGTCCGGCGCCGGCAGTTTCCAACCCGCATCCTCGGCCGGTGCAGCGATCTCCATGGCGGAACGGGCGGGGAACCAGGTGGACAGGAAGACCGCTCCCACGATGGTCAGTGAGGCATAGACCGTCGAAAGCGACGTGAAGTTCATGTTCAAGCCCCCCGTCCAGTCAAGGGCCGTCAGGATCTTGCCCGTCCCCTGGCTGAGGATATACCCGAGCACGGACCCCATCACGCTGAATACAAAGGCTTCCGCAAAGAACATGAAGAAAATGTACCGCGGCGCGATTCCCACCGCATTATAGACGAAAATCTCGTCACGCCGCTCGTAGACCGATCCGCGCATGGTGTTGACCACGGTGAGTGCCGCGATGATGAGCGGAATGAGCATGTCGATCATCCCGCCCATCGATCGCTCCCGCATCCGCCGCCCGTAGTAGGAAAACCGGTCCAGCCCGTAATAGGACGGACGACCGCTCTGCTCAAGGTAGGAATTCACCGTCTCCCGGGCTTCGCGGTAGGAGTTGCCTGGGAGTTCCACGCCCATGACATTCCGGCGAGGCAATGCCGGAATCTCGATCGCCACGGACATCGGACGCGCCATCACCTCCCGGACCGGGATCGCCGACGGGAATCGCCCGTTGATGCTCAGCAGGACCTGATCAGCCCCGATCACCGGGCTGCCCTGCTCCGCAAGAACGGTTTTTTCACCCATAAGCCGGATCGTCTGCAGTGCCATGATGTCAAACGGTAGCAATCCATAGCCGTCAAGATCGCGCAAGGACGACAGCGAAGCGGCATCGAAGATCCCGACCACTTCGCAGCGCACCCCGTTGACCAGGACAAAGACGCCACCGGCATCCACCTGTTCCGGGCGGATATTCAGCTCATCGGCACCGGAAGCAGGCAGCATGATCGGGACCGGGGCAGTCGTGCTGATCTGCTGTTCGCTGGTAAACCAGCCGCGGCTGGTCAGCAACTTGATATCGCCAGCCAGGGGCTCGGTCGAGTCGAACAGAAGGCAGGAGTTGAACAATCGCTGCCGCCGCACCTCCCCCGAGGTATCCCCGATGGTACTGACGCGGATATCCGGATTGAATTTTTCCTGTGATTCTTTCTGCACACCGACATACGCCTGCCGCAGATTGATCATAAAACGATGACCATACTTGGAAAGCAGGGCATCCGTCTCGGAGACGGCAATGGGAATATAGTCCTCGTTCTTGACGAGAAAACCCTGGTACGGCGCACGTCCGGTCGCGGAAGCCCGGTCCACCACGTTACTCTGGACAGACGTGAAACAGATCATCACAAACGTCAGCAGGACCAGGGTCGCACACGTCAGCCCGGTACGCACCTTGCGACGATGCATATTGTTCAGCCCGAGCATAAAGGCCGTTCCCAGGACACCGGCCGTGTTCACATCCGCGCCCTTGACCTTGGCCTGCTTCTGCCGGATCTCATCCAGATTCTCCTTGAAACGCCCGGAAATCATCAGGGTCACGAGGGTGGAGATCAGGAAGATAATGAAGCCGAGCAGGATCATCAGCGAGGAGCGAATCATGTGGAAGGCCGGATGCAGCAGGCGCAGCAGACCGAACACGATGAGAAAGATGACAAGGTGCGCCACGAGTTGCTTGCGGATATCGGAAAAACCGAAAACCAGTTTTTCAGAGAAGATGACAAACGGCACGAGCAACCCGATGTACCAGACGATGCCGATCACCGCCTCGATCACATTGCCGCGGATCACCGGATGATTCAGGATGGCATAGGTCAACGCCTCCCTCGATTTCAGAAGCCGATCACTGAGCGAAGCACCTCCCTCGCGGATGGAATCCAGGAGATCCAGGCTGCGGCGGTGGAAATTCAGCGTCAGTTCATCCGCCATGCCGCTGCGCTCCTGCAAGG
>CAZGBW010000046.1:0-11843 GCA_964523995.1 uncultured Victivallales bacterium
CCGGCCCGGAAGATGCCGCCGTGCCGGTTCGCTTCAAGGATCCGTCACCTCAAGTTATCGAAGCCTGCCGTCGCAAACTGCGTCGCAAGGCTGCCGGCTGTTAGGATTACGATCAGGAACACTCTTCGCCAAAAAAGTTTCCACCCTCATTTTCGCCCACCCCAGTGGGTGGGGACTTGATTGGAAAAGTCTCTTCCAATAGCGACATCCCGTCCCGCTCCGCGACAATTTGTCGCGCGATGCGGACATCCGCGACGGCAGTGAACTACTGCGATTCGGTGCGCCTCTGCCGCCCACCGGCCTTGCGCCGGTGGTGGGAAACGCTGAAACAAAGGCCTTGCACCACAACAACCCGCTTTCTTCGCCACCGGCGCAAGGCCGGTGGGATCGTCAACATCCTGCACCTTATGGCAGATGCGACCGCGCCAAATCATTTAGCGGCTTTCTTCTCGCAATCTGGCATGGGATCTGCTCAATATTCCGCTTGATATGGATAAGATCAGGATCTTGATAATCGAGGATGACCCCGACGGCAGGGCATCGGTCGTCGAGGCGGTCGAGGACGGGGGGTTGGATGTCGTCGCGGTGTCTGGCGGCGAGGATGGCCTGGCCGCGTTCCGGCGGGAACCGTTCGACCTGGTCCTTACGGATCTGGTACTGCCGGATATCGACGGCATTGATGTTCTCGAGCGTATCCGGAAATTGAATCCCCAGGTGCCGGTCCTGATCATGACGGCCTACGGTTCGGTAGCCTCCAGTGTGCGGGCCATGAAATCCGGCGCCTACGACTACATCACCAAACCACTGGATCTGGACGATCTGCAGGCGAAACTCAAACGGGCGGCCGAGACGGCCCGCCTGCGCCGCCGGGTGGTCAACTTCGAGTCCTCCGCACGCGAGCAGTTCGGCTCTGGCGCGATCACCGCCGAGGATCCGCGCATGATCGAGCTCCTGCAGCAGGTGCGCACGCTGGCAGGGACGACGGCCACGGTACTGATCCAGGGGGAAAGCGGCACGGGCAAGGAACTGATCGCACGGTCATTGCATTATGACGGGGCACGGGCCGACGGACCCTTCGTCGCGGTCAATTGCGGCGCCTTTGCGGAATCGCTACTCGTCTCCGAGCTCTTCGGCCATGAGAAAGGGGCGTTCACGGGGGCGTTCCGCCAGCACCGCGGCGCGTTTGAACGGGCGAACGGGGGAACCCTTTTCCTGGACGAGATCGCCGACGCGCCCGCCGACGTGCAGGTCAAGCTGCTGCGGGTGCTGGAAACGCGCGAGGTGATGCGGGTGGGCGGGCAGGTACCGGTGCATGTGGATGTGCGCGTGGTCTCGGCCTCGAACCGCCCGCTGACGCAGCGCGTGGCCGAGGGCGCCTTTCGCGAGGATCTGCTCTACCGGTTGAACGTCGTGGAACTGACCGTCCCGCCGCTGCGCGAACGGCGCGGCGACATTCGCCCGCTGGCCGATCATTTCATTGCCGCCGCCTGCGCGGAACACGCCCGCACGATCAGCGAGATCCTGCCCTCCTTCTACGAGGCGCTGGAGACCTGCCACTGGCCCGGCAATGTGCGCCAGTTGCGGAACGCCATCGAGTCGGCGATCGTCACCAGCCGGACCAGTGTGCTGGACGCGGGCAGCCTGTCGCTGACGATCCGTCCCCAGGGGAAGCAGCAACTGGCATTCGATACCCCGGCGAACATGACGCTCGCGGAGATCGAGCGGGAGGTCCTGCAGCAGACGCTCGCCCGCAATAACGCCAACCGTACCGCCACGGCGGAACAACTGGGCCTTTCGCGGCGAACCATCCAGCGGAAAATCAAGGAACATGATCTGTAAGGGGACACGTTACCAGAAAAGGAGCGAACATGGCTGAGACAGTGAGCGTTGAGGTGAAAGACCTCCGGAAGAGCTTCGGACGCATCGAGGCGGTCCGCGGCGTGTCGTTCAAGGTCTCCAAGGGCGAGGTCCTTGGATTCCTGGGACCGAACGGCGCTGGAAAGACCACCACCATGCGCATGATCACCGGATTCCTGCCGCCATCGGGCGGGTCCGCCTTTGTCGGCGGATGCAATGTGGCGGAGGACCCGGTCGGGGTGAAGAAGAAGATCGGCTACCTGCCGGAGAACGCGCCCGCCTACGGGACCATGACCGTGACCGGGTTCCTGCGCTTCGCCGGCGCGGTACGCGGGTTCAAGGGCGGCGCGCTGCAGGACCGCGTGGAGGCGACAATCCGCAAATGCCACCTCGACAAGGTGCGCCTGCAGACCATCAGCACGCTGTCGAAAGGGTACCGCCAGCGCACGTGTTTCGCCCAGGCGATCCTGCACGATCCGTCCGTGCTGATCATGGATGAGCCGACCGACGGCCTGGATCCGAACCAGAAGTTTGTCGTGCGCGAGATGATCAAGGAAATGGCCGCGGAGAAAGTCATCATCATCTCCACCCATATTCTCGAGGAGGTGGATGCCGTGTGCAGCCGCGCCATCATTATCGCGGGCGGGAAGGTCGTTGCCAACGGGACACCACCGGAATTGAAGGCCATGAGCGCCTCGGGACGGCTGGAGGATGTTTTCCGGAAACTGACGATCGGGGAGGAACGTTGAATGAACGAGGGATTGCATAACACACTGACGGTATTCCGCCGGGAACTGAAGTCCTACTTCGAGTCTCCCGTGGCTTATGTCTTCATGATCGTATTCCTGCTGCTGACAGGATTCCTGACCTTCTCGGTCGGGGGATTCTATGAGCGGCGGATCGCGGATCTCGATCCGTTCTTCTTCTGGCATCCCTGGGTCTACCTGCTGCTGGTTCCGGCTTCCACGATGGCCCTCTGGGCCGAGGAGCGCCGCACCGGCACCATCGAGCTGCTGCTGACCATGCCGCTGACCCTGACGCAGGCGATGATCGGGAAGTTCCTCGCCGCCTGGCTGTTCATCGCCATGTGCGTGCTGCTGACGGTGGTGCCGATGGTCGGCACGGTGATCGTCCTGGGGAGCCCGGATCCCGGCGCCATCTTCTGCGGCTATGTCGGCTCGATCCTGCTGGCGGGTGCCTACGTGTCGGTCGGCCTGCTGACATCCTCGATGACCCGCAACCAGGTCATCAGCTTCGTGCTGGCGCTCTCCGGCTGCTTCCTGCTGCTGCTGGCGGGCTGGGAACCGGTCACGGGCTTCTTCTCGCGCTGGGCCCCGGCATGGGTGGTGAACGCCATCGCCTCGCTCAGCTTTATGCCCTATTTCGACGCGATCAAGCGCGGGGTGGTGGATGCTGGCGACATCGTCTACTACCTGAGCGTCATCGTCTTCATGCTGACCGCCGCGCACCTGGTCCTGGACAGCCGCAAATCGGCCTGAGGACACCAATCGTCAACAGAAAGGATACACAAGCAATATGAAAAGCAACGTCAAGCAACAGATCGGAGGGGTCAGCCGCGGTGCAATCGCCCTGCTGGCGCTCTTTGTCATCCTGGCGGCCGCGAACGTGATCGTCAGGAACCTGCGCCTGCGCGCGGATCTCACGCAGGAGAACCTCTACTCGCTCTCCGAGGGTACGCGAAACATGCTTTCCCGCCTCGATCAGCCGGTCACGCTCAAGCTGTTCTTCAGCGCCAGCAATGCACGGGTGCCCTCCATGCTGCGCACTTATGCGAAGCAGGTCGAGGATCTGCTGGCGGAATACCGCATCGCGGCCAAGGGGAATATCATCATCCAGAAACTCGATCCGGAACCGGATTCGGACGAGGAGGAATGGGCACGCAAATACGGCATCGCCGGGCAGGCGCTCGAGATGTTCGGCGCGCCGCTGTACTTCGGGCTCGTGGCCTCGGCCGGCTCGGTTGAAGCCGTCCTGCCCGGGCTGGACCCGAATATGCAGCAGATGCTGGAATTCAACATCAGCCGCATGATCCACCAGGTCGTCAACCCGAAGAAGACCGTGGTCGGCGTGATCAGCAGCCTGCCGGTGCTCGGTGCCTCGACACCGCCGTTCGCCATGCCCGGTCAGCCGCGAACCGCCCCGCAACCCGCCTGGGTCGCCTTCCAGGAACTGCGGAAGGACTGCGAGGTTCGCGAGATCGCCAACCCCGGGGACGGCATTCCGGCGGATGTGGATGTACTCGCGATCGTGCACCCGAAGGCCCTCTCGCGCCAGGCGCAGTTCGCCATCGACCAGCATGTGCTGCGCGGCGGCCGTGCTGTGGTCTTTGTGGACCCCATGAGCGTGGCCGACCAGGACGCAGGCGGCGCGATGTCGCCCTATGGCATGCCGCAGATCGAATCGGACCTTCCCGAGCTGTTCAAGGCCTGGGGCGTCGGCTACGAGCCCTCGCGCATCCTCGCGGACTTCTCCGCCGCCACGCCGATGCGCACCCCTGACGGCGGGATCGAGAACAATGCGACGGTCGTCACCTACGATACCGGCGATCTCGGCAACGGGAACATCATGACCGCGGGGCTCAAGAGCCTTCGCGCCGCCTTTGCCGGCACGCTGCAGGACAAGTCCGGCGGACGCCTGCAGGCCACACCGCTGATCGCAGCCGCACCGCAGGCCGGCAGCGTCACGTCCATGGACGTCCGCCGCGGCGGGGGAGCGGTCCGCGACGGATTCACCCCCGCGCCGGAACGCCAGTATCTCGCGATGCAGTTCAGCGGCCTTTTCAAGACCGCCTTCCCGGAAGGCAAGCCTGGGAACGAGGAGGGGGATCCCGCGGCGGATGCCGGCAAAAAGGACGGGGCCGTGAAGGACGAGGCCGTGAAACCCGCGGCGGAAGCGATCGCGGAAGGTGAAAGCGTGGTGATCGTCGTGGCGGATGTGGACATGCTTTTTGATCCGATCTGCGTCGAGGCCGTCAACTTCTTCGGCCAGTCGGTGCATCGCCCGCTGAACGACAACCTGGCGTTCTTCGCCAATATGATCGACAGTCTGGCGGGCGGCAGCGACCTGATCAACATCCGCTCGCGTACCGGCTTCAACCGTCCGTTCACCCGCGTGGATGAGCTGGAGGCGAAGGCGGTCAACCGCTGGCGCGAGCAGGAGGCTCAACTGGAGACGAGCCTGCGCGAGGCCCAGCAGCAGATCAACCAGCTCCAGACCGGCAAGGAGGTTGACCAGCGCTATATCCTGAGCGACAGCCAGCGGGAGGCGATTGCACGCTTCCAGCAGCGCGAGTTCGAGATCCGCCAGCAGCTCAAGGACGTGCGCAGGAACCTGCGCCGCGACATCGAGCAGCTCGGCGTCCAGGTCAAGACGATCAATATCGCCCTGCTGCCACTGCTGGTCGGCATCGGGGGAATCCTGTACGGCACACGAAAGAAACGCTCGTAATCAATACCATAACATTGCAGCATAACATGCAGAACGAGGAGTCGTGACGATGAAGAATAACCATTTGTTTGCACTGGTGGCGGCAGGCGCGGTGCTGGGCACCCTTGCCTGGCTGAGTTCCCGCGAGAGGACGCCGGAGTCGTCCGCGCGGATCGGTGCGGAACTGCTACCCGACCTGGATGTCAACACGGTGGACGAGATCATGGTTTCCACCGCCACCGAGACCGCGCGTGTCGTGCGGGCAGAGTCCGGCTGGCAACTCCCGGACCGGTATTACTATCCGGCCAGCTTCGAGACGATCCGGCAACTGATGCTGAACCTTGACCGGCTGGAAATAGGCCAGGTCATCACCGCCAACGGACAGCAACGCGAGAAGATGGAACTGTCGGACGCGGCGGCAACCGTGATCCGGCTGAAGGCGGCCGGCCAGCAGGTCGCGGAAATCGCCCTCGGCGCCATGCGTCAGCCGCAGAATGCCGAGGCGGGCCCCTACGGGTTCGGCGGCATGCCCGAGGGACGGTATGTGGCGATCAACAACGATCCGTCCGTCTACCTGATCAGCGATATGCTCTACGAGGCAGCCGCCCAGCAGCAACGGTGGCTGGATTCCGCGCTGCTGGATGTCTCGCCCGAGGCGGTCTCCTCCGTCACCCTCGAGAACCCGGCGGACGGGACATTCCGCCTGCGCAAAGGCACGGATGGCAAGCTGGACTTCGATCCGGCTGACAAGGCCGCGCCGTTTGACGACTCCAAAGCCTTTACCCTGACCGGTGCGCTCAGCGACCTGGCGATGCAGGATGTCGCCGATCCAGTGCTGGCCGATGAGGCTCTCGGATTCACCGGCCAACCCCGCCGTTTCCGCGTGGAGGCCACCGATGGCACCCGCTACGATGTCCGCATCGGGGAACCGGTGAACGAGAGCGGGGATCGCCATATCCGGATTGCCGTCGGCTTCGAGGCACCACCCGCGCCAGCCGTCGCGGAAGGCGATGACGCTGCCGCCAAGGCCGCCGATTCCATCATTTCGGCGGAGGAGGCGAAAGCCAAGGCCGATGCGCTGCACGCGAAACTCTCGCCGTGGACGTTCCGTATCGCCTCCTACAAGGCAGGCAATATGACCCCGACGCGCGAATCCCTGATCAAGAAACCCGAACCCGCCGCCGATGCGGAAAACGCCGCGCCCGTCAACAGCGAGACAGCGAAGGAACCGAAATGAATAATGATATCCAGAACACCACGCAGCTTATCAAGGCACAGTCCGAAGCCATTCTCACCCTGCGCCAGGAGGTCAACCGGGTGCTGGTCGGCCAGGAAAAACTGCTCGACCGCATGCTGATCGCCCTGATCACCGGGGGCCATATCCTGCTTGAAGGCGTCCCGGGGCTGGCCAAGACAACGGCGGTCAAGGCGATGGCGGAATGCCTCGGCATCCGCTTCCAGCGCATTTCCTTCACCCCCGACCTGCTGCCGGCGGATATCATCGGCACGATGATCTATAATCCCAAGGAAGCGGCATTCTTCCCGCGCAGGGGCCCCGTCTTCACCAACATTCTGCTGGCGGACGAGATCAACCGGGCACCGGCAAAGGTGCAGTCCGCCCTGCTCGAGTCCATGCAGGAGCGGCAGGTCACCATCGGCGACAACACCTATCCCCTGCCCTCCCCGTTCATGGTCATGGCCACGCAGAACCCGATCGAGCAGGAGGGAACCTACCCGCTGCCCGAGGCCCAGGTGGACCGCTTCATGCTCAAATGCAAGGTCGACTACCCGTCACGCGATGACGAGCGCCGGATCATGAAGCGCTTCGCGAATCAGCAGCCGATCACGCTCAAACCCGTGATCAGCGCGGAACAGATCGCCGGGATGCATGAACTGCTCGGGCAGGTGTACTGCGATGAGAAAGTCGCCGATTACATTCTGGATATTGTCTTCGCGACCCGGAAACCCTCCAGTTTCAAGATCCCGATCGATCACCAGATCGAGTATGGCGCCTCACCCCGGGCGAGCCTCTTCCTGAACATTGCCTCGCGCGCGCACGCCATGCTCCAGGGCCGCGCCTACGCGACGCCCCAGGATGTGAAGGAAATCGCGCATGACGTGCTGCGCCACCGCGTGATCCTGACGTATGAGGCCGAGGCGGAGGAATGCACCAGCGAGGATGTCATCACCCGCATCCTCAGCGAGATCCCGGTCCCCTAGGACAGCGGGTGGCGGCAGAACACATGATCGGCGACCGGCACCCCGCCGATCAGGTGTTCCTGCAGGATCCGCTCCAATACGGCGGGGGTACACGAGTGGTACCATACACCCTCCGGATAAACCACCATGATCGGACCCTGGGTGCAGATCTGAAGGCAGTTCGCCTTGGTCCGGTAGACCCCGCCAGCCCCGGTCAGGTTCAACTCCTTGAGCCGCCGCTTGAGATAAGCCCAGGATTCCAGGCCCTGTTCCTTCGAACAGCAGTTCGGCACCGTCTGGTCGCAGCATAGGAACACATGCCGCCGGATCTGCGAAATCTGCATCTTTCCGGCCACCGCCGAGAGACTCTCTTTTGAATCGTCCATGCGCAACTCCATCCTATTTCGCCCTCAGGCCGAGAACCTTGCCAACCGATTCCTTGAACTGCTCCGCGCTAAACGGCTTCTGCAGGAACGCCCACGCCCCCATCCGGACCTGGCTGCGCACATAATCCCTTGAGAATCCGGACGTCATCAGGACCTTGCTTTCCGGATCATGCGCCTGGATGACCTGCAAAACCTCCCGCCCGTCAACACCGGGCATCATCCAGTCCAGGACCGTGAGATCGATCCCGTCCGCCTTCTCCCGGTAGATGGTAATCGCCTGCTCCCCGTCCGCCGCCTCGATCACCGAGTATCCCAGCGATTCCAGGACCTGCGCCATCATCCGCCGACGGCCGGCATGATCCTCGACCAGCAGAACCGTAAACCGTTCCCCATCGCTGCCAGCGCCCTCCTCCCGCAGCGGTGGATCAGCCCGGCGCATGCGGATGGTGACCGTGGTCCCCACCCCCGGCTGGCTGCTGATCTCAATCTGCCCGCCCCAGCTATTCACCATGCTTTGCGCCACGGAAAGCCCGAGACCGAACGCATCCCGATCCACTTTGGTGGTGTAGAACGGTTCAAACACTCTTGAAACCTGTTGATCCGTCATGCCGATGCCGGTATCCGTGACCGAGACCTGCACAGTGGCGATAACGTCTTCCGCCGGAGTGACATCCTTGCCTGCGGACTCGGACACGCGTACCGTCAGCGTCCCGCCCTGCGGCATCGCATCCGACCCGTTCAGGAGAATATTCATGAGTACATCGAGCAGTTGCCCCGCGTCCGCCATCCCGTGAAGATCATCGGACCCGCCCTGCAGTTCAAGCGTGATGCCGCTTTCCTTCAGCGTCGGGATGATCAGCTCGCAGGCTTTCTGCACAGCGGATACCAGCGCCACCGGCTGCACCCGCACATCCGAGCCGTGACCGCTCACCCGGACAACCCCCAGCAACCGCTTGGTCAGCTCGCCTGCATGCCGGGCGGCATCCAGGATCTTCCTCGCCGATTCATGCGGACGCGTGTTCGGGAGGAAACTGTCGGCGATCGAGGCCGCATAGCTGTTGATCACACTCAGGATATTGGAGAAATTATTCCCGACCCCGCGCGCCATCGTCCTCACGGCCTCCAGGCGCTCATTCTCAACCGCCACCTGCCGCGCTTTCTTCTGACCGGCGATGTCATGCACAACCGCCACAACCGACGGAACCCCGTCCACCTCGGCCATGTTCGCGCTGACCCCGACGTCCAGGTGCACCCCGGAAGCACTGACCAGAACCGTCTCGTACCGCTTGGGAAACGTCTCCCGGCTGGTCATCCGGCGGTACAGGTTGGCCGACCGTTGCTTTTCCTCCTCAGCCAGATGGTCCGTGAATGACGTACCGATCAGGCGTTCCGCCGGATACTCCATCATCTCGCACAACTGGGGATTCACATACGTCAGCACCTGGTCCTGCAGGATGCAGATGCCGTCGATCGCGGAATTCACAAGATCCCGGTACTTCCGCTCGCTGGCCTTCAGGGAATCCACCATAGCCGCCTGCGATTCAAGCGTCGTGCGCAGCACCTGGTTCGCCGCTTCCAGCTCCAGCACACGGGCTTCCGACGCCACCGCGGCAGAATGCACCGGAGCGACTTTATCCGCCATGGACCCGTTCTTATTCATGGATGTTTTTTTCACCTGTTTCCCCAACCGCCAGATCCAAGCGCCAGCGTCGGGGATCAGGGTAAACAATCCACCCCTGAAAGACAAGCCGGCATTCCCGTGCCCCAAACGGCACCCAGATATATGCAAGCCCGCCGCCCACTGGGGTGGGCGAAAACAGGTGGGTAACTTTTCTGGACGGGAGATCGGTTAAGCGGGTCGGTTAAGTGTATCCGAGTAAGGGGGGCGGTTAAGCGGGTCGTTTAAGAGTGCGTTTAAGAGTGGCATTTAGACACTTACGCGCTTTCTTACTCGCCACCCTTAACCGGATACGCTTAAACGAAAAACTTAAACGACTTGCTCCTAGAGTGTGCCAAAATGACCAAGTTATAGACAATGGACGTTAAGATGCCCATTTCAACTCAAGCGTCTTATGATGCAGAGCACAATCCCGAAGGTATAGGTTAATCAGGCTCTGGTAAGGCATCCCGAGTTCTTCAGCAAGCGCTTTGAAATACGATACGGTTGGCTTGTCCAGCCGCATCGTGACCGGCTGCTTTAACTGCTTCGTGTAAGGATTCTTCTGGCCCGTCATCTTATCAAAATCGTAATGAGTGCGCATAGTTCACCTCCAATAATTTGCTTGTTCACGCTTATCGGCTTTACGCGCCGATATTATGCGGATAACCGATTCGTCTTCCCGAAAACAATGGCACACAACGAGGACACGAAGAGTAAAACTCAAGCCTAGCATCAGAAAACGGTCCTCATCTTCAGAATGATCGGGGTCAAAGAAACGCATTGCATTCTCGTCGAGGAAAACCGTCTGAGCTTCTTCAAACGAGACTTTATGCTTCCGTTTATTCTCGCGACTTTTAACATCATCCCACTGAAAGCTTACATCAGACATACGCACATCGTACATACACAGACTCCGCCTTGCAACTCATTTCCGGAATGCTGACGCGAACAGGCTGTCTCAAGGGCGATTCCTGAATCAGGGATTGGGCAGTCCATTATCCCGTCTTGTCGGCTAGAGATACAAGGCGATTCGAAGTATAACCATATACATTCCTGCCGCCCCTCTCCCCGATCGGATCCCGATTCACCCACCGCCCCATCTCGGGGCTGTAGGATCACAGGCCGTAACGGCAGGGAAACTTGTCGCTAAACAGGCGTATCCGCGGCTAACTGCCGCCTACCCGGTCACGCGGCGCGTACGTCGTGTGCAGGAGGTGATGCGATTCCTTGCCGAGCGGTTTCCCGAGGAAGTCCTTATAGAGCTTCTGGACTTCCGGATTCTCGTGCGACTTGCGAAGCGTCTTGCCTTCATCCTCCCGGTAGATCGCGGCAATGCGCTGGAGACGGATGCTGTCATCCGTGTAGCGGGGCTGACCGCCTCCGCCGATGCAGCCACCCGGGCAGGTCATGACTTCGACAAAATGATACTGCTTCTCGCCGCGCTTGATCGCCTCCAGCACCTTGCGCGCGTTCTGCAGGCCATGCGCCACGGCCACATTGGCAGTCACCCCCTCCAGGAATCTCCAGGCCTCCACCGTTCCTGTAATCGTGATGGAGGCCTCTTTCACGCCTTCAAGCCCCTCGACCGGCTTCACATGCAGGTTCTCCATCGGCAGCTCGCGCCCGGTGACCAGCTCATGCACCGTGCGCAGCGCCGCCTCCATCACCCCGCCGGTGTTGGCGAAGATGTCGGCGGCTCCCGACCCGATGCCCATGAGGTTGTCCATCGGTTCGTCCTCCAGCAACGCCAGGTCGATACCCGCCTGGCGCAGCATCCGCGCCAGCTCCCGTGTCGTCAGCACATAGTCGACATCCTGGACACCGCTGGCATTCATCTCCGGCCGCTGGCACTCGAACTTCTTCGCGGTACAGGGCATGATCGAGACCACCACCATCTCCTCGGCCTTTTTGCCGACATGCTTCGCATAGTAGGTCTTCGCCACCGCGCCGAACATCTGCTGCGGCGACTTGCAGGTCGAGAGATTCGGCAGGAATTCCGGATAATAGTACTCCGTGAACTTGATCCAGCCCGGCGAGCAGCTTGTGAACATCGGCAGGGCTACCGGCTCCTTGTCCACCAGCGCGCGCTTCAGCCGCGTCAGGAACTCGGTCCCCTCCTCCATGATCGTCAGGTCGGCCGTGAAGTTGGTGTCGAACACCCGGTCAAACCCGAGCCGGCGGAGCCCGGCGCTCATCTTGCCCGTGACCAGCGCACCGGGTTCATATCCGAACTCCTCGCCCAGCGCCGCCCGGATCGCGGGGGCGGTCTGCACCACGACAAACTTCGCCGGATC
>CAZGBW010000047.1:0-11824 GCA_964523995.1 uncultured Victivallales bacterium
GATCCAGGAACAATCGGGGAAAATAGGCATCAAGCACCTTGGCGGGAAAGGCGATGTTGGGCGGCTTCTTGGTGTTCGCGAATGGCATTAATTCATTATCTCTGCTGTCGCGTGACGGCAGAGATAATGAATTCTTGCCGAACATCGGCAGATACCCCGTTCACCTGAATTGAATGCAAACCATTGTTCAGTAATTGATTAGAAAATATACTGATTCTTTTGATTCTGTCAGGCTTGACGAATCAACAACCTGACAATATTCTCTAGTCGCAGTTTTATATATAGATATCCAGGAGGCGTATGAAACAGAGAGTTGAGGATGAAGCCCCGACCATTGATCGGATTTTCAACGCCGAGGTGAAGCACAGTCTTGTTCTCTTCGCGCCGGAGGAGGTCGATGCCCTTGAGAAGGGGCTGTTCCAGAAGAACGGAAAGCCTTACCTGAAATGTCCCGCCTCTGGAAAGGACCGACCCGTCAAGCCCGAAGAGGTTGTACGCCAACTCTGGATACGGAAGTTGGTGCATGAGTATCACTACCCGATAAGCTCCGTTCGTGTTGAGTTTCCCATCCATTTTGGTCGCCAGGTTAAAATGGCGGACATCGTTGTGGTGGACAAGGATCGCCCCACCACGCCCTACATCATCGTCGAAGTCAAGAAAACCAAGCTCAAGGACGGCAAGGAACAGCTCAAATCATACTGCAATGCCTCCGGTGCGCCTATCGGTGTCTGGTCGGATGGCGCACTGGAATCCTACTACTACCGCAAGGATCCGAATTATTTCAACGAACTGACCGAACTACCGCGCACGGACCAGACCCTGGCCGAGATTTTCGACGAACGCCTGACCATCGACGATTTGATTCGTAAATACACCGAGCAAAGCCCCCGCAAGTCCTTGAAGGACGTGATCCTGGAGATGGAGGATGAGGTCCTGGCCAATGCCGGGGTGGATGTCTTCGAGGAGGTCTTCAAGCTGATTTTCACCAAGCTCTACGACGAGTGGGCATCGGGCAACGACCGCACCCGTTATCTCGAATTCCGTAACACGGATACCGAGACGGACCTCCGGCGGCGGATTCAGGCTCTGTTCGACCGGGCGAAGCAGAAATGGGAAGGGGTGTTTGCCGACGACGAGCAGGTCAAGCTGACCGGATCCCACCTGCTGGTGTGCGTCTCCTATCTCGAGAACGAGAAGCTTTTCAACACCAATCTGGAGGTGATTGACGAAGCCTTCGAGTACCTGATCAACCAATCGAGCAAGGGCGAGAAGGGGCAGTATTTCACCCCTCGCTATGTGATCGACATGTGCGTGAAGATGCTGAATCCGAAGGAAGACGAAACCCTGATCGACACCGCCGCCGGTTCGGCGGGTTTCACGGTGCATGGGATCTTCAAGGTCTGGCGTGATATCATTCGCGACCTCGGTCTGGAGGCGAGCCACCTGTTCACCCTCGAGAAAAAGCCGCAACGCTGCATTGACTATGTGAACGACAAGGTCTTCGCGATTGACTTCGACGAGCGTTCGGTACGTGTGGCCCGCTGCCTCAACCTGATCGCCGGCGACGGGCAGACCAATGTCCTGCATCTCAACAGCCTGGACTGGAAGCGCTGGGACGAACGGACCGTCGACGAAAACTGGATCGACACCTACAACGAGGGATGGAAGAAACTCAAGCGACTACGCGCCAAGGCCGGCGACAACCGCCGTTTCCAGTTCGACGTGCTGATGGCCAATCCCCCGTTCGCGGGCGACATCAAGCAGGGCGACCTGATCTCGCTCTACGAACTGGGGCACAATGCCAGCGGTAAGATCGAGAACAAGGTCGGACGCGACCTGCTGTTCATCGAGCGCAATCTCGATTTCCTGCGCCCCGGCGGCCGCATGGCCATTGTACTACCGCAGGGGCGCATGAACAACTCGTCGGACAAGCGGCTGCGGGAATTCATTGCCGAGCACTGCCGCATCCTGGCTGTTGTGGGGCTGCACCCCAACACCTTCAAGCCGCACACCGGCACCAAGACCAGCGTCCTTGTCGTCCAGAAATGGAACGACGATCCGGCCACCGGCCCGCTCTGCCCGCGCGTGGAGGATTACAACATCTTCTTCGCCACCCAGCAGAAACCGGGCAAGGACACCTCGGGCGACAAGATCTACGAACGCAAGAAACCCGCCGACAAGCTGTCCGGGGAGGCACCGGAATTCTACGAGGCCGGCCGAGCAACCTCCGCCGAATACCTGACCGACGAGCACGGCCACTGGATCGTCGCCCATGACCTGTTCAACTATGACGGGCTCACGCAGGATGGCATCGCCGAAGCCTTCGAGCAGTTCGCCATCAAGGAAAAACTCTCTTTTTTCTGACCCGCCCCTTCAACGGGGCCCGCTACCGGGCCTTGATGGAGGGGCTGGAAGCCAGTGAGCAGAAATGGTCGGCGCTGGAGCGAACCCACCGGCTGGACGCGGAGTACTTCCGGCGCGAGTATGTCGAATGCGCCGCGCATCTTGCCAATATGCCGACGGCTCGAGTGCCAGATCTGGCCAAGGTTACCGATGACAATCATTTTTCCATCAGTGATCGCTTCCTTGATGAAGGAATTCCATACTACCGGGGCAAGGACGTCTCCGGCCATTTCTTTGTCGAGGAATGCGACTCGACATTCATCGATGAAAGAACCTTTAACGAAAAGCACCTTGTACGGTCCCACCTACACAAGGGGGACATCCTCCTGTCCATCGTCGGCACTATCGGGGAACTGGCGCTCGTATCGTCTGACATCAGGGCAACATGCAGTTGCAAGCTGGCGATTCTGCGCATGAAAGCGCATGCCAAATTCCTTGCCATCTTCCTGAAATCGAAATTCGGCGCACTCCAGATTCAGCGGAACACGCGTGGCGCGGTGCAGATGGGGTTCTTGCTTGAGGATATGGATCAACTGCGGGTGCCCGTGCTCTCCGACTCGTTCATGTCGCGAATTGACGGCCTTGTCGAAACCGCACGGCAGAAAACGCGAGAGACCTCCCTCTTGTACGCGGAAGCCGAAAATCTTCTTCTGGATGAGTTGGGGCTGAAGGACTGGCACCCGGAGGACCCGCTGTCGTATGTCGCCAAAAGTTCGGAAGCATTCGCGGCCGCGCGGCTGGATGCGGAGTACTTCTCGCCAAGCATTCAGCAGACTTTGGATCTATTACACCGTGCAGGAACTCGTGTGTCAGGCATTTCAGCGCTTCGCAGGGAAACGTTCACTCCCGACGCGCGAAAGCAGTTTTCCTACATCGAGATTGGCAACGTCTGCGCGGATGGGACTGCGACAAGCGAAGAGGTCTGGGGGGGGGAAGCTCCATCCCGAGCAACATGGATCGTACACACGGGCGATGTCATCACCTCAACGGTTCGCCCCGCTCGTCGTCTTACCGCGATCATTACCCCCGCTCAAGATGGTTTTGTCTGTTCTTCCGGTTTTGCCGTTCTGCGGCCGACAAGAATGCCTGCAGAGGTGCTCATGGTCTATCTGCGACTGGCCCCTGTCACGCGATTGATGGACTTGTACACAACGGCATCCATGTATCCCGCCATCTCAGTGGAGAATATCCTGGCATTGCCCTGTCCCCTTCACAGCGATGAAGCAAGCGCCAAGGTGGCGGAAATGGTCAGGGCGTCATTCAATACAAAACAAGAATCGCTAGCCCTCCTCGAAAAGGCCAAGCGTGCGGTGGAGATTGCGATCGAGCGGGGGGAGGCGGCGGCGAGCGAGTATCTGGATGGCAAGGCGTACCTCGAAACACGGGCGTTGCCGGCAATGACGAAGCAGCACCGGTATTTCAGCCTGGATGTGCTGAAGCGGTATCTGACTGAGCAGAAGCTGACCTACATGCCGGAGACGGTGAACGCCTATGTCAGCCAGATGAAACGCGAAGGGAAAATTTTCAGTGCCGGGCGCGGCTGGTACTCGGATATTGCGGAGCCGTTGGAAATAGACCACGCGCCCGTGGCGGAACTGACGGCGGAAATCGAGAAGCGGTTCCCTCTGCTGGATTTCTCCTGCTGGTCCACCGGGCAATTGAATCCGTATCTGCATCACATGCTCGGGAAGTTCGTCTCGTTCGTCCATGTGGATCGCGACGCGATGCCGTCGGTTTCGGACGCCCTGTTGGACGCGGGCTATCGCGTCTTTCTGAATCCGACCCGGCGCGAGGCGGCCAAATCGTTCATGGTCGCGGACAAGACGGTCGTCATCCGCCCCGCCGTGGCAAAGGCCCCGGTCGACGGGCACCTGGCCCGCATGGAGAAAGTGCTCGTGGACCTGCATGTCGAGCTGGAGACGTTCCCGTTGCTGCAGCCGGACGAGTTCCGGGAAGCGGCGCAAATGCTGATCTCGCAGCGGCGCATCGAGTTGGCCAAACTGATGACCTACGCCGCGCAGCGCAAAGTCTCTTGGCGAGCGATCTTCCTGAACCCGGATGCCGTCATCGCGGGAGAGGAACCGCAATGATCGACGGTAAATGCTATACGCGGGAATGGCTTGAGGCGTGCCGGGAAACGGTAGGGCGTGTTGACCCCGGTTTGCTTGAAAAGAGCATCTATGCCTTCGACCTGGTCGGCCGTCTGGCGGTGGAAGGCTTGCCATTCGTTTTCAAGGGCGGAACGGCATTGCTGCTCATGCTCGACAACTTCCGGCGATTGTCCATTGACGTGGACATTGCATGCTCTCTTCCGCAAGCGGACGTGTTCCGGGTCGTCGCCGAGGTCGTGCGCAAAGGACCGTTCCTCAGTGTGGAGCCGGACCTGCGTGATCCGGCAAGGCTCCCGAAGCGGCATCACTATGCGATCAGGTTTCCATCCATCGTAGACCCGCGCGTGCCGGCTACGCTACAGCTCGATGTGCTGGAGGATGATGCTCACTATCCGAACCTTCGCAGCCTGCCGCTGCAATCGCGATTCGTTCAGCCGAGTGAGGACGTTCGCATCACCGTGCCCACGATCGAGGGTCTGCTGGCCGACAAACTGACCGCCTTTGCACCAAAGACGATCGGCGTCAACTACACGGCATTCAAGGCCAGCATCAAGATCGCGAAACATGCGGCTGACATCGGCGAGTTGTTCGCGAATGCTCATGACGGCAGGGGGCTGGTCGAGGCATACCAGCGCATTTTCGCGGCCGAGAACAGCTACCGGAAAAATGCGTTCACCATGAGCGAGGCGCTGCACGACACCATTGAGACAGCTCATCTGCTGGGTAGCATCAATGTCAGGGGCTTCCGCTCAACGGCTGAATCCAATGTTCTCCTGTCGGGAGTCGCACAAGTGGACACGCATATGATCGGACCGCGTTACACGCTGGACAGCGCCAAGATCGCCACCGCGCGGGCGGCGCACCTGGCGGCGCTGATGCACGCGAATGCGATGCCGGATGACCTGTCGGCATTACGGTTCAACGGCACCGTCATGGCCGCCAGCAAGGGCGAGCTGCTTGATGGACGCTTCGCCAGCCTGAATCGCCTGCGGCAAATCAACCCCGAAGTCTTCCATCACTGGATCTGCGTCCGCGACGCTTTGCGTTAATCTGCTGACGAAGGGAGACCAGTGTGATTCTCGGCTGCCTTGGCCTTCACGTTTCCCCCTACGGCAGATCCAGGAACAATCGGGGAAAATAGGCATCAAGCACCTTGGCGGGAAAGGCGATAATGAGAGGCCCCTTGGGGCTTGCGCTCCGGACCAGTCCTTCCCGGAGTGCCAGGCTGATAACCTGGCGCGCGGCGCTTGGTTTGAGCCCCACGATATCCGATACCTGCCCGCGGGTCACGCTGCCCTCCCGGAGCAGCGCGCCCAGGAGCCGGGCGAGGCGGTCCCGATGCTGTGTGATGCCCGATTCCCCGTGAATATAGTCGGCGATCCGATTCAGCAGTCTTCCCGTATCAAGCAACCGGGTCATGAACTCGATCTGGTCAAGCATGGTCTGCATGAAGAAAAGACAGAACGCGTGAAGACCGCGGGAGGATAGGTTTCCACGACCGTCCAGGTCATTCTCGCGAGTCCTGTCCGCCCCGGCCAACCGGCTATAGTAATCACTGCGTTGCCGGGCCAGGCCGCGGGACAATGTCCACAACCCATCGCCGTCAACACCGAGACGAATCAGGGCCGCGTGCGATTGCAGGCGGGCAACGCGGCCGTTGCCGTCGCCGAAGGGATGTATCCAGGCCAGCCGGTGATGCGCGGCCGCGAGAGCAGGAAGGCGGTTGGTTTCGAGAATGGAATGGCTCTGATAGGCGTCTGAGAAGCGCTGGAGAAAGGCGTCCATCTGGCGATAATCGGGCGGGGTGTGCGCCCCGACATCCACATTGAACGTCCTTGGTTCGCCGATCTCGACCGGGTAGCCATGTCCGCTGCCGGTGCGACCTTCCCGCGCATCCTCGGGAAGATGGCGGTAGAAGGATTCGTGAAGCCAGCACAAGAAGTCCCGACCGAAGACGTCCAACCCCGGTTCGCTGGCCAGGCGCCGCCCCATTTCGGTCTCGACCTGGATGTGCGCCGTGGCCAGGTGCTGATTCAATCGCATGCCCGCATCATCAAGATAATCATGGTGCAGTGCCCGTTCGATGTCTCGTGGCAGCGTCTTGTGACCCTCGATTAAATTGGAGTAGTAGCTGTTCATCTCCCGGACCAAGGTGGCAATCTGGCATCGCGTAATCGCATGGGGTATGGAGGCGCGCAATGCCCCTCCCTCGATGAAAATGCGCCGGCTTAGTTCCGCCAGGTGCGGGTCATCCATTGCAGGCAACATGGGTTCCATGCTTGATGTTCCCGAAGGCAGTATTCTTTCGGTTGTCATGTGGCGATCCTTATGGCGATCCTTATTGATCTTAATAGATTGTTGTTTAGTAATTTACAATAATAAATATAGAATGCAATAGGAATATTGTGGCGATCTTAATCACGGAAGCACCAAATCACAACCCACCCCCTTCGTTATAGTGGTGGCGAATGGAATAATTCATTATCTCTGCTGTCGCGTGATGGCAGAGATAATGAATTCTGGCCGAACATCGGCAGAGTTATAAACAAGCCACCCACCCGGGGTGCCGGGCGAAAATGAGGGTGGTAACTTTTTGGGACGGGAGATCGATGGACGACTACGGCGACGACTACGGATTACGAGGGAGACGCCATCATCGTCGAGCGTAGTCGTCGCCGTAGTCGTCCACCGAAAACTGTGTCAAAATGACCAAATTATAGACAAGTCCGCCGCCCGGGGTTCCCGGGCAAAAACGAATGGGTAACTTTCTGGGGAGATCGGAAAACGACCACGGCGACGACTACGGTTGACGCGTGTGTAAGATCGAATCGTAATCCGTAGTCGTCGCCGTAGTCGTCCGCCGAAGAGTGTAACAAAATGACCAAATTATAGACAAGACACGGATTCAATAAAGCATTTGACAATGCCTCCGTTTTGGAGAATATTTTTTAATGATAACGCATTGTCAATAAACCATACGGCTTGGTCCCGTATTCCCGGGGCGTCTTGGCGATCGCGCTGGAATAGGTATAGGGGGAGTGAGTGTGACGGGGCGACAGGTAAGAGCTTTCGGCGGGCTGCTGGTGTTCGTGGCGGGGATGTTGGTGGTCCCGGCCATGCATGGACTGGCGCTGAACAGGGCTCCGGACCGTGTCTGCGATTCCCAGGGCTGCAAGCATGGGCAGCCGGAACCGGCCAGGCACAATGCGGATCATTGTCCCATCTGCAAGCTCGCCTGTGTCTCCTTTGCCGTCGTCGTGCCGGATATCGCGTCTGTCGTGTCCGACCTTGCCATGGAGGTTTTCCGGATTCCGGTCAATGCACCGTCCGCCCGCCTGGCCCATCAACATCCTTTCTCCTGCGGTCCTCCTGCCTGAGTCGTTCCGTCGAACCGTTCGGTTCTTCTTCCGCGCAGGCTTCGAGTGAGGCCGGGCGCATTCAACGACTCAACCAAGCAAAGGATATCTCGCATGAATCAGCGTTTCTCAATCTGCATTGTGCCGCTTGTCGCGGCTTGCCTCGCGGCGGGTAACGCCGCTGCCCAGGTCCCGTCCACCGCAACCGCCTCGTTCGCCACGCAGGGGGCGATCCAATCCCTGAACCCGGACATCTCGGCCATCGTGGACATGTACTTCCACGATGACGACTCGGAAGAAGGGATCAGTCATGTCCTGGAAGAACTATCGGGTTTCGGCCATGCCCACGGCGAGGGTGAAGAGCACCATCACCATGGCACGGACGAGGGCTTCAACCTCCGCCATCTGGAGTTGCAGTTCTCGGGAGCCGTGGATCCGTACTTCCAGGCAACGGCCATCGCGGCCATCGACCTCGAAGGCGCGGAAATGGAAGTGGCGGAAATCGAGACGACCTGCCTTCCGTGGGGCTTCAAGCTCAAGGGCGGCAAGTTCTTCAGCGATTTCGGCTACGTCAACGCCCAGCATGCCCACTCATGGGATTTCACGGATCAGCCGCTGATCTACAATCTCACCCTGGGTGAACATGGACTGAACGACAAGGGACTGCAGCTCTCATGGCTGGCGCCGGTACCGTTCTACCTGCTGGCCGGTGCGGAAGCGTTCCAGGGGGACAACGAGAAGGCGTTCGCCTATCACGGCGACGACCCGCTTCCCGTGCACGACGGGCCGCGCGTGAGTGTCGGTTGGCTGAAGTTCGGCCCCAACCTGCCGGGCGCGCACGGGCTGCAGTGCGGCCTGTCGGCGGGGACGGGAAAACACCAGGAGGAGTACGACGGCAATGGCGACGGCGAGCTCGACCACTGGCTGGACGGCGATTACACCTTCTGGGGTGCCGATCTCGTCTACAAGTACAACGCGCCCAAGCCCCACGGGCATGGCGATTTCACCTTCCAGACGGAGTATTTCAGCCGCAAGAGGGACCTGGAAGTGGTCGCGCACGACCTGAGTCCCGAGATCATCGGCAACTCCCGTATGGATGAGCAGGACGGGTATTACGCCCAGGTCGCGTACGGCTTTCTCCCCCGTTGGCGCGCAGGGGTGCGGTGGGAGCAAGCGGGGCTGACCAACGAGACCGAACTGCCCACTGGCGCGACCGAGAGTCTCGGTACCAGCGACAAGGCGAGCGCGATGCTCGACTTCACGCCGACCGAATTCTCACGCATCCGTCTCCAGGCCAACCAGGGGACGTACGATACCGAGGAAGGGTCCGAGGACGTCACGGAAGTGTATGTCCAATGGATGGTCTCGCTCGGCGCCCACGGCGCGCACAAGTTCTAGTCCGCCTGTTCATCGAGGAGACCATGATGAGAATGCCTGGTATCATGATTGCATCTGCCGTGGCGTCGCTTGGTGTGGCTGTCGCGGCTCTGGCCGATCCGCTCCGGATCGTGACCACGACTTCCGATCTGGCCGACATCGCGTCGCGCATTGCCGGAGAACACGGGTCCGTACGGTTTGTCTGCAAAGGCAACGAGGACCCGCACTTCCTGAATGCCCGTCCGGGCTACATCCTCATGGCCCGCGATGCGGACCTGTGGATCCGGGTCGGCATGGAGCTGGAGATCGGTTGGGAACCCCCCGTTCTGGATGGCTCGCGAAACGCGCGCATCCGGCCCGGTCAGCCGGGACATCTGGACGCCTCGCTCCGGGTGCTCAAGCTCAACCTGCCGGAAGGTCCGGTCAGTCGCGATATGGGTGATGTGCATCCTTCGGGGAACCCGCATCACTGGCTCGATCCGTGGAATGTGCGCGTCATGGCGGAGACCATCGCGGAACGCCTGACCGCCCTGCGGCCAGCCGGCGGGGCGGTTTTCCAGGAGAACCTGGACCGGTTCAAGCGGGAACTGGACGAGCGCATGTTCGGAACGGAACTCGTCGCCACCCTCGGCGTGGACCGTCTCTGGCAAGCGGCGGAAGCCGGTGCGCTCGATACCCTGGTCAAGGAAAGCGGTAAGCCGTTGGGTGGCTGGATGGGAACGATGGCGCCGCTGCGCGGCAAGTCCATCGTCACCTATCACAAGAGCTGGGTATACTTCGCTCGGCGCTTCGGCCTGATCGTGGCGGCGGAACTGGAACCTAAACCCGGCATCCCGCCGACGGCGGCGCACCTGACGGCACTGGCCGGGCGGATGAAGGAGGAGGGTATCGGGTTTATCCTGCAGGAGCCGTTCTACAGCCGCAAGGCGGCGGATCGGGTGGCCGGGCAGGCTGGGGCTCGTGTGATCGTGGCCGCCTCCTCGGTGGGGGGGACGCCGAAGGCTACGGACGTGTTATGCGTTTTCGATGACATCGTCGCGGCATTTGCCGGAAAGAGACCGTAGATGCAATCCTCCATCCGTTGCGAGAACGTTCACGTGGCGCTGGGCGGACAGGAGATTCTGCGCGGGGTGTCGCTCGACATCCCGCGCGGATGCCTGCTTCCGATGGTCGGCGCGAACGGCGCGGGCAAGACCACGCTGCTCAAGGCCATGCTCGGGCTGGTGCCGATCCGACAGGGGCGGATCGTTACCCCGTTCGCCGAGTCGCGTCCGGGTTACGTGCCGCAACAGAAGTCCATCGACCCTATCTATCCGGTTTCGCTGCGGCGGATTGTCGAGATGGGGTTGTATCCCCGTCTCGGCTGGTGGCGTCGCCCATCCCCGGCGGACCGCGCGGCTGTGGACGCCGTCCTGGAGAACCTTGGCCTTGCCGCGCACCAGCATAAGACGTTTGGTGCGCTTTCGGGCGGCATGAAGCAAAAGGCCTTGCTGGCGCGGGCTTTCGTGTCAGGTGCCGATATCGTGCTGCTGGACGAACCCACCTCGGAACTCGACGAACCCACGGAGGCCGAGGTGCTGGGGCACTTGAAGCGGCTGGTCGCGGAGGACGGCCGCACGGTGGTTTTCGTGCATCACGGTCTGCACCAGGCCGCGGCACTCGCGGAGCAGCTCTGCTGGGTGGAGCATGGGCTGGCCCGCATGGTCGCGTCAGCGGATGCCCTGTCCAGGTCGAATGGTGTTACGGGAGGACGACCATGACCGGCTTGACTCTTTTCCTGCAATTTCCCGAGGCGGTGCTGGGCGGTCTGCTCGTGGCCGGCGTCTGCGGTCTGCTCGGGGTGTTCGTCATCCTGAAGCGCGTGGTCTTTATCGGCATCACCCTGTCGGAGACGGCGGTGTGCGGCATGGCGCTGGCCTTTCTGCTGCACGTCCATCCGGTCGCCGGTGCGATGGCGCTGACCCTGGCCGGTGTGGCCTTGCTGGCCTGTCCATTCGAGCGCAGCCGCCTGCCACGCGACACCGTCCTGGGCTTGCTGTTCCTGCTGGCGACCTCCGGCGCGATCCTGCTGGTCTCCCACAGCGGGTTCGGCTTGATGGAGATCAAGGCTCTGCTTCATGGAGACCTGATTCTGGCGTCGCGAGCCGACCTGCTGGTCCTGGCGGCGGTCCTGATCCCCGTGGCCTTGTCCCAGGTGCTGTTCTTGCGCCCGATGCTGAACACCTTTCTCGATCGGGATGCCGCCATGGTGATGGGGCTTCGCGTCCGATTCTGGGAAACGCTGTTCTTCGTGGGGCTGGGGCTGTCGATATCCGTCGCCTCCAAGGTGGCGGGTGCCGGCCTGGTATTCTGCTATCTGATTGCACCCCCGGCTGCAGCACTGCTTTGCACGCGCCGTTTGGGCGTGGCATTGGCATTGGCCGTCGTCTTCGGGATGGCGGTCACGCTTGCGGGCATGAGCGTGTCGTTCCGTTATGATCTCCCGACCAATCAGACCATCATCGCCCTGGCCGTCGGGCTGACGGCGGTGGTGGGGTTGGCAAGGGTCCTGGGCCGGCGTGATTCGTAACCATGGAG
>CAZGBW010000048.1:0-11810 GCA_964523995.1 uncultured Victivallales bacterium
TCGCCCGGCGGCGAGCCGGGCGGCGAGACCGGTATAGCTGGCGGGTGTCATGGCCAGCAGGCGCTCCTTGTCGGCGGGTTCCAGGTCCAGGGTCGCGATAAAGGATCGCAGGGATGCGCCGGTCACGGCCTGGCCGCGGGTGATGTCCTTGAGCTTCTCGTAGGGATTGGCAATGCCGTTCTTGCGCATGACGGTCTGGACGGGCTCGGCCAGGACCTCCCAGGCATTGTCGAGATCCGCCGCCAGGCGGGCCGGATTGAGGGTCAGTTTCCCGAGCCCTTTCAGGGTGGACTGGCAGGCGATGAGGGTGTACCCGAAGGCGCTGCCGATGTTGCGCAGCACGGTGGAGTCCGAGAGGTCGCGCTGGAGCCGGGAGACGGGCAGCTTCTCCGCCATGTGGCGGAACAGGGCGTTGGCGATCCCCAGGTTGCCTTCGCTGTTCTCGAAGTCGATCGGGTTGACCTTGTGGGGCATGGTTGAGGAGCCGATCTCGCCCTTGACGGTCTTCTGGCCGAAGTATCCGAGGGAGATGTAGGTCCAGACGTCGCGGTCGAGGTCGAGCAGCACGCTGTTCCATTCCGCCAGGGCATGGAAGAGTTCGGCCATGGTGTCGTGCGGTTCGATCTGCGTGGTGTAGAGGTTCTGGCGCAGGCCGAACCGACCTTCGATGATCCCGGCCGCCAGCCGGGTCCAGTCCACGCCGGGATAGGCCGCGAGGTGCGCGTTGAAGTTGCCGACGGCCCCGTTGAGCTTGGCGGTGAGCCGGATGGAGGCCATGCGCTCGCTGCGCCGCTGCAGGCGATCGGCGAAAATGGCGATTTCCTTCCCGACCGTGGTCGGCGAGGCGGTCTGGCCGTGGGTGCGCGCCAGCATCGGTACCCCGGCGAATTCGGTGGCCATGCCGTCCAGGATGCCCAGGATCCGGGACTGCTCCTTCGCCAGGATGGTGATCCCGTCGCGCAGCTGCAGGGCATGCGCGAGATTATTGATATCCTCCGATGTGCAGGCGAAATGCAGGAATTCGGAAAGCGGTTCCAGCGAGGTGCCCTTGAGTTTCTCCTTCAGGAAGTATTCCACGGCTTTGACATCGTGATTCGTGCCGGCCTCGATCGCCTTGACGCGCAGGCCGTCCTCCGGGGAGAAGCCCTGGCCGATACCGCGCAGCAGCGCCTGTTCGTCCGCGGTCAGCGCCCGCGCTTCCGGGATGCCCGGTTCCGCGCAAAGGGCGGCAAGCCATTCGATCTCCACCAGGACGCGATAGCGGATGAGGCCGAATTCGGAGAAAACGGGCGCCAGGTCGGCGGTTTTCGCGGCATAGCGGCCGTCCAGGGGGCTCAAGGCGGTCAGGGCATTCATGGTAGCATCCTTTCGCAGCATCTTTTCGCAGCATCTTTTCGTCGGTGTCGGTATCGCCATGAGGTATACTTCAGACCGCCCTGGATATCAACCCGGTTTTTGCTGCCCCCCGGGTGCGCATTCGGCAAAAAGTCTTTTGAATAAGGCTTGTCGCCCATGGTGGATCTGCTACGCTTCCTAGCACTTGGATCATGGAGGCATGGGTCACGGGCGGTCAATGAAAACAGCATTCCCAACACTGCCCCTTGTCGCGCACTGGCCTTTGAACGGCGGCGTGAGGGATTCCATTGCCGGAAACCACGGTTCAGGAAGCCCGATGGTCTGCAGCATGGCGGTCCATGGGGGAGAACTGTACGCCGGCATTGCCGATGCCGCCAGTGACGGCGCGATGCATGAGGGTGCAGTCAGGATGCTGGTTTGAGCAGAACAGGACACAGAGGCCGGATCGCGAGGCTGCTGAACTGGCGCGGCGCGGCGGCGGTCGCCTGCATCGCGGCGGCCGCCCTGGTGGCGAGCCTGGCGGCCCTGCCGCTGCTGCGCCCGCTGGAAGAGGCGACCGTGGACATCCGGCTGCGCTGGCGGATGCGGCTCCTGCCGCCGGTGCTCCGGAGCGACACGCGGGATGTGGTCCTGCTGGCGATTGATGAGAAAACGGAAGCGGAATTCGGCCGGTTTGGAGCGGGCCGCTGGCTTTCGCGGCAGCCGTTTCTGGACCAGCTTCTCTTTCTCCAGAAATATTGCCGTCCGCGGGTGCTGGCTTACGACATCATCTTCAAGGAGATGGCCGGCCGGGGCGCGGTACCGGGGGGGGCGGCAGAGGCGGAGTGGCTGCGGGAAATGGCGGATGCGCTGACCGCCCTCGCGGTGCGCCGCGGCGACGGCCTGCCGGAACGGATGCTCGAGTCCCTCAGCGTCCTGGTCTACGAGCAGGCCAACCTGACCCTGGCGAATGCCCTGGCCGGGATCCAGGAAAGCGGTGCCTTTCCCGTGGTGCTCGGCAGCAGTCTGCGCGGTGGCTGGGACAATCCGCAGTCCGTGAGAATCCCCTACTGGTCCGAGACGGCCACGGAGGGTCCGGGACCGGTTGAAAGCATGGCGTATATCGCCATTCCGGATGCGGATGTGTCTTTCCCGTCCACGCAGGAGCGTGCGGCGTATGGTTATGCGCCGAATGGCGGGCTCGCGACGCTGGAACTCCAGGATTACTCCGTGCCGGGGGTTCTGAACATCCCGCGCGATCCGGACGGCGTGGTCCGGCGCGTGCCGCTGGTGATGGGGGTGGAAGACCGGTCGCCCGGTGGTGGCCCGCCGCGCCGGTTCTTTGTGCCGACGTTTGCGCTGCTGTCCGTGCTCCTGCATGGCGGCGCCGACCGGTTCCCGATACCGCCGGGCACGATCCGTGTCGAGTTTGGAAAGGCGGTCACGCTCAACCTGCCGGGACGGGTGATCCGCATTCCCGTGGATGCCAGGGGGCGGATGCGCTTGAATTACCGTTGGCACTTCGATGATTTCGACGCGCTGAGTTTCTCGGAAACGGCGCCGCCTGTCGGCGGGGCCGATGCCGCCGCCCGGCTGGCGCTGGCCCTGCGCGCCGCGCCAGCGATCCGCCAGCGTATCGCCGTGGTCGGGGTGACAACCACCGGGGTGGATGTCGGCCCGACCCCGGTCCATCCGAACATCCCGCTGGTCTATGCCCAGATGACCGCGATCAACACGATTCTCCGTGGCGCGTTCCTGCCGTCGTTCAGCCCGCGGCAGACGGTGTGGCTCATGCTGCTGCTGTGCGCTGCCTTCGCGGCGCTTGGAATGGCGGTGCGTACCGTGCGGGTGGCGGCGGCGCTCCTGCTTTCGCTCCTCGGCTACTGGATCGCGGCCTATGGCGCGCTGCATTACGACGTGGCCATCCTGCCGGTGATGCTGCCG
The DNA here is from genome assembly GCA_964523995.1 of uncultured Victivallales bacterium. Classification (GTDB taxonomy): domain Bacteria; phylum Verrucomicrobiota; class Kiritimatiellia; order UBA8416; family UBA8416; genus UBA8416. Next base: position 3,280 of record CAZGBW010000048.1, read on the forward strand.
ACGGTGTTTTACCTGACCGCCGCCTTCGGGCTGCTTTCCTTCCGCTACTTTGTCGAATCGTGCGAGCGGCGCCGCATCCGCGGCATGTTCTCGACCATGGTCTCGGACCGTGTGCTGGCCTGGCTGGAGGACCATCCGGAGAGTTTCTCGCTCGAAGGCCATATCGCCACCGCGTCGGTGATGTTCTCGGATATCGCCGATTTCACCCCGCTCAGCGAACGGCTGGAACCGGCGCGGCTGATCCGGCTCTTGAACATGTATCTCACCCCGGTGACAGATGCCATCCTGGAGGCGGGCGGCTATCTGGACAAATATGTCGGTGACAGCGTGATGGCGGTATGGGGGGCACCCTACGAGGATGCCCGGCACGCGTTGCGCGCCTGCCGCTCGGCGCTGGAACAGCAGCGCCTGATTGACCGCATGAACGAGCGGATGGAGGCGGAATTCGGTGTGCGCCTGCGGGTGCGCATGGGAATCAACTCCGGCGAGGTGACGGCGGGCAACATGGGGTCGGAGCGCAAGTTCCAGTACACGGTGATTGGCGATGTGGTGAACCTGGCCTCGCGCATCGAGCCGATCAACCGCGAGGCGGGCACCCGCATCCTGATCGGCGAGGCGACGCGGGAGAGGGTCGGCGACCAGATGGCCACAAGGGCGCTGGGGCGGTTTGTGGTGGCCGGGCGCGATCAGGCAGCCATGGTTCACGAGCTGCTCGGGGAGCCGGCGCAGGTGGATCCCGCGCTGATTGAACGGTGCCGCCGGTATGAGGAGGCCCTGGAGGCGTACAGCCGGCGCGATTGGGACGGGGCCGAGGCGCTCCTGGAGGGGATCCTGGCGTCGGCCCCGGACGGCCCGTCGCGCTGGTTGCTTGCGCATGTGCGCGACGGCCGCGCGCATCCGCCAGCGGAACCATGGTGCGGTGAGTTCCTGCGGACGGAAAAGTGAGCATTCCGGAGGTCCGGAATTCCTGTAGCAATGGGGAGTCGGGTGTGTTATAAGGCAGCCCAGTCAAAAAACGATAAATGAAAAGCATCACGACAAGCATCGGCAGCGCGGATGATCTGGATGCGGTGGAAACCGTTGAAAACCGCTGTTTTGCCGAGGGTCGGCGCAGTTCGCGCCGCGCATTGCGGTACGGCCTTCGCAGCCCGGCGCAGCGCATGTGGATCGCCTGGACCCGGGGGGCGGGCGGGGAGCGCCAGCCGGCCGGGGTGTTGACGCTGCACTGGCGCCGGCATTCGGTGCGGATCTATTCCCTGGCGGTGATGCCGGCGTCCCGCGGTAGCGGGTTGGGGCGTCTGCTCGTGGAAAAGGCCTTTGCCGAGGCGCGGCACCGGGACGCCCGTTATGTTTCGCTGGAGGCGGAGAGGAGCGCCCGCCGCCTGGTGCGCTGGTATGAGCGGCTCGGGTTCGAGACCGTCCGGATCCTGCCGGATTATTATGCAGCCGGCGAGGATGCGGTGCTGATGCGCCGGACCGTTGCCCGGCCAAAAAGAAAAGGGGATAAAGAGTCCGCATGAGCGTTCGAAATCTGATTATCCTGAACAATCCTGCACATTGGGTTTTTGATATCGAGGAAGTGGAGGTGGTCGCGGCGCGCGACTACCTGACGCAGAGCCAGTACGCGGAGATGAAGAACGCGCGGGTCTTCAACCTCTGCCGGTCCTACCGCTACCAGTCGGTCGGCTACTATGTGTCCCTGCTGGCGGCGGCGCGCGGGCACCGGGCGATCCCGACCGTGACCACCATGCAGGATTTCCGCTCGCAGACGATCATCCGCACGATCGCCGAGGATATTGACGAGCTGATCCAGAAGACGTTTGTCAAGGTCCAGGAAAAGGAATTCACGCTGTTCATCTATTTCGGGCAGACCGTGCTGCCGGAACACCGCTACGTCGGGCGGGCTCTCTACAATCTTTTCCAGGCACCCCTGCTGAAGGTCAGCTTCGTATTCACCAAGAAGTGGCTGGTGCAGCAGATCGTGCCGCTTTCGCTGGGGCTGGTCCAGGAGGCGGACCAGGAGCACCTGGCCGGATTCGCCCGCAGCTATTTCTCCAGGAAGCGCTTCCATAACACGCGGATCCAGCAGTATGCGTATGATCTGGCGATCCTGGTGGATCCGGAGGAGAAGCATCCTCCATCCTGCAGGCGGGCCCTGAAGAAATTCGCCGAGGCGGCGGACAAGCTGAACGTCTACTGCGAGTTCATCACGCGGGAGGATTACAGCAGGCTTCCCGAGTTCGATGCGCTTTTCATCCGGGCGACCACGTCGGTGAACCACTACACCTACCGGTTCTCCCGCAAGGCGTACGCCGAGGGGCTGGCCGTCGTGGACGATCCCTGGTCGATCCTGCGCTGCGCGAACAAGGTGTTCCTGGCCGAGCGGCTGGCGCAGGCGAAACTGCCGGCGCCGCATACGGTGATCCTGCAGAAGGACTCGCTCAAGAGCAGTCCGGCCGCGCTGGGAATCACGTTCCCCTGTGTGCTCAAGCAGCCCGACAGCGCATTCTCGCTGGGGGTGGTCAAGGCGGAGAACGAGGAGGACCTGCACCGCAAGCTCGATGCGCTCTTTGAGAAGTCGGACCTGATCATCGCCCAGAATTTCATGGCCTCGGATTACGACTGGCGCATCGGCGTGCTGGACCGCAAGCCGCTTTTCGCCAGCAAGTACTACATGGCGCACGGGCATTGGCAGATCTGCAACTGGGGCTCGACCGTGAGGGCCAGCCGTCGTTTCGGGCGGGCGGAGACGGTACGGGTGGAAGATGCCCCGCCGGTGGTGGTGCAGACGGCGCTCAAGGCGGCGAACCTGATGGGTGACGGGTTCTACGGCGTGGACATGAAGGATGTCGGCGGGGTGCCGGTGGTGATCGAGGTCAACGACAACCCGAGCATTGATTCGGGGGTCGAGGATGTCGTGCTCAAGGACGGGCTCTACCAGGCGGTGATCCGCTCCATCATCGCGCGCGTGGAGGACCCGCACAAGCAGAACGATGCCAACAACCGCCACGGGGCCTAGCGGCTGACGGGCGCAAAAAAAGGCGCGGAGGTTGACTCCGCGCCTTTTCGTTGCGTCGTGGACGCCCGGCGTGCTTACGCGCCAGCGGCTTCCTTGATCAGCTTGAGCGCGATCACCTCGCGCTGGATCTGGTTGGTCCCCTCGTAAATCTGCGTGATCTTGGCGTCGCGCATCATCTTCTCGACCGGGTATTCCTTCATGTAGCCGTAGCCGCCGAGGATCTGGACGGCGTCGGTCGTGACGCGCATCGCCACATCCGAGGCGTAGACCTTGGCCATGGCGGACCACTTGCTGACGTCCTTGGCCCCGCTGTCCATGAACTGGGCGGTGCGGTAGGTCAGCGCCCGGGCGGCCTCGATCGGCGTGGCCATGTCGGCCAGCATGAACTGGGTCGCCTGGAAGGAGGAGATCGCCTTGCCGAACTGGCGGCGCTGGCGGCTGTAGCGCAGCGCCTCGTCGAAGGCGCCCTGGGCAATGCCAAGCGCCTGGGCGGCGACGCCCGGGCGGGAGGAATCGAGGGTCTTCATGGCCACGATGAAGCCCATGCCCTCCTTGGCCAGGATGTTGGATTTCGGGATGCGGCAATCCTGGAACACCAGCTCGCGGGTCATCGAGCCGCGGATGCCCATCTTATTCTCCTTCTTGCCGAAGGTGAAGCCGGGGGTACCCTTGTCCACGATGAACGCGCTGGCGCCGCGCGGGCCCTTCTTCTTGTCCGTCAGGGCGATCACGGTGTAGATGTCGGCCTCGCCGCCGTTGGTGATCCACTGCTTGGTGCCGTTCAGGATGTAGCTGTCCCCGTCCGCGACCGCGGTGGTCTGGATGCCGCCCGCATCGCTGCCGGCGTTGGCTTCCGTCAGGCCGAAGGCGCAGACGGTTCCCTTGCACACGCGCGGGAGGTACTTCTTTTTCTGCTCATCGCTACCGAACAGCATGATGGGCGTGACGCCGAGGCCGGTCCCGAAGAGGGCCAGCGCGATACCGGCGCAGTACTTGGAAAGCTCCTCGATGGCGATGATCTGGTCCATGCAGCCGCCGCCCATGCCGCCGTACTGCTCCTCGATCGAGATGCCGAAGAGGTCGGCCTCGGCGAAAACCTTGACCATGTCCCACGGGAACGCGCCGGATTCGTCATAGTGCTCGCGCACGGGCTTGATTTTCTCTTCCCCGATCTGTCGGCACAGATCGCGAATCATGATTTGCTCTTCGGTCAAACCGAAATCCATAATTGCCTCGCTTTTCGTGTAAAGGACAGCCCGTCATGCCGCCGACCCGGGCGGACACCGGAACCCATCCAGCCATATCACGGCAGTCTAACCAGAGGCGGCGCGCCAGATCAAGGAAAAAGACCCGTTGTGACAACCCGAGCTGGTGGAAGGCGGGTGGATATTATCCGTTTCCGATTCCCCATATGCTTTGCAAATCCCCTCATAACCTGTTTGAATTCCCTGGCAAGTGATGCAGGAGTGGCTGGCGGGCGGGACCCGGTGGACGTGCCAAATGGTTTTGTTACGATGTCCCCCAGTGGAGAATCCAATATGACGACTAGCTCCATCCAAACCTCAGCGCCCGGCGATTCGATGCCTTGGCAGGAGGCTCCATGGGCCTCCATCCTGTCGGTGGTCGGGGCGCTGGTCGTGGTCCTGGACCGGCGCGGGGGCATTGTTTTCTTCAACCGGGCCTGCGAGGAGACCACGGGCTACACCGCCACCGAAGTCCAGGGCCGGGTTTTCTTCGATTTTCTCATCGTGCCCGAGGACATTGCCGGTGTGCGCACGGTGTTCGCCGAACTCCGGGCCGGGCAGTTCCCGAACCGGCACGAAAACGCCTGGATCGCGAAGGACGGTGCCCGACGCCGTATCGCGTGGTCCAACACCGCCGTGCTGGACACGTGCGGCGACGTGGTGTTCGTGATCGGAACCGGTCTCGACGTGACCGGGCGGCGAAAGGCGGAACAGCAGATCGAACGCGCGAAGCGGGAATGGGAGCAGACCTTCGATGCGGTGCCCGATCTGATTGCCATCATCGACACCTGCCACCGGGTCGTGCGCGTCAACCGGGCCCTGGCCGAGCGCACGGGCCGCACCCCGGCCTCCCTGGTCGGTGCTCCCTGCTGCGAGGTGCTGCACGGCCTGCCCTGCACGCCGCCGGGCTGCCCCCTCTCGCACCTCCTCGCCGATGGGCACGAACACACCTCGGAGTTGCCGATCGAGCATCTGGGAGGTTACTTCAGCGTCTCGGTGACCCCCCTGCGCGGCGCGGACGGCGTCGTCTGGGGTGCCGTGCACGTCGCCCGCGATATCACGGCGCAGCAGGCCGCCGCGGAGGTCGTCCGCAACGCCAGGGACGAGCTGGAGTCCCGTGTGCAGGAGCGCACCGCCGAACTCGCGGCCGCGGTGTCGCGGCTCGAAGCGGAAGTCGCGCAGCGGCAGCGGACGGAGGAAGCCCTGCGCGAGGCCGAGTTCCGCTACCGAACGGTGGCGGACTTCACGTACGACTGGGAGTACTGGCGCGCCCCGGACGGACACCTGCTGTACGTCTCCCCCTCGTGCGAGGGCATAACGGGACATGCCGCCGAGGAGTTCCTGGCGCGGCCGGATCTCCTGGAATCGCTCGTGGTTCCCGAAGACCGGGCGCTCTGGGCCAGCCACCGCGAGAGAATCGGCAGCGGCACCGTGCATGATCCGATCGAGTTCCGCATCCGCCGCCGGAGCGGCGACGTGCGCTGGATAGATCACATCTGCCGGCCGGTCACCGGTGCCGACGGCAAGTTCCTGGGCTGGCGCGGCAGCAACCGGGACGTGACCGACCGCAAGCGCGCCGAGGCGGAAATTGCTCGGCAGCGGGCAGAATTGGCGCACGCGGGGCGGGTGAATGCGCTGGGTGAACTGGTCGCCTCGCTGGCGCACGAGGTCGGCCAGCCGATGACCGCCGCGCTCAACAACGCGGAGACCGGCCTGCGCCTGATCGGCCGCGACGGCACGGATATCGAGGAAATCCGCGAGATCCTGAGCGACATTGCGGACGACGGGCACCGAGCCAATGCGATCATCACCCGCCTGCGGGACATGGTGCGCCGGACGCCCGCGACGCTGGCACCCTTCGGCATCGGGGACGTTCTCCGGGATGCCGCGAGGCTGCTGCACGGCGATCTCGCGCACCGCGGCATCCGACTGGACTTGCGGTCCGGCGGCGAGGTGCCGGCGGTCCGGGGCGATCCCGTCCAGATCCTGCAGGTGCTCATGAACCTGATGACCAATGCCTGCGAGGCCATGAGCGTGATGCCGCCGGAGCGGCGCTCCCTGGAGGTCGGCGTGTCGCTTCCCGAGTCCGGCACGGTCGTTGTGTCCGTCCGTGATACGGGGCCCGGCCTGGACCCGGAGTTGAAGGAAACCGTTTTCGATCCGTTCTTCACGACCAAGCGGGAGGGAACCGGCATGGGGCTGTCCATCTGCCGCAAGATCGTCGAGGCGCACGGCGGCCGCATCTGGGGGGACAACCACACGGGGGGCGGAGCGGTGTTCCATTTCTCCCTGCCGACGGCAGAACGCGACGAAGGGAGGCAGGACTGATGACCACGAGCGAACAGAGGACCCCGACCGTCTGCCTGGTGGATGACGACCCGTCGGTGCGGCGGAGTCTCGGTCGAACCCTCCGCGCGGTGGGCTATGAAGTTGCCGCGTTCGCGTCCGCCGAGGAGTTCCTTGCCTCCGGCCAGTGTGCATGCCCCGGCTGCCTGGTGCTGGACGTGGACATGCCCGGCCTCAACGGGCTGGATCTCCAGGAGCGCCTGGCCCGCGAGAACCGGGGCATTCCCATCGTGTTCATCACGGCGCACGGCGACATCCCGATGACCGTGAAGGCCATCCAGCGGGGGGCTGTTGACTTCCTGCCCAAGCCGTTCGGATCCGAAGCATTCCTCGCCGCCGTGCGTACCGCCATGGAGAAGAACGTCCGCGACGGCGCGCTGCATGCCGAACGGCACGCGTTGCAGGAACGCTACGAAACGCTAACGCCCCGTGAGCGCGAGGTCTTCGCCCACCTGCTCGCCGGCAAGCTCAACAAGCAGGTGGCGTCCGCCCTCGGCACCGTCGAGCAGACCATCAAGATCCACCGCGCGCGGGTCCTGGAGAAGTTCGGCGTCGCGTCGGTGGCGGAGCTGGTCCGCATCGCCGCCAAACTGGGCGTCGACGCGGCCTGAGCGGACGTTGTACCAATGGCGACGGCCCTGAAATCCACGGTTGACCTATCTGACCTATTCTGGTCAAATAGCCCATTAGCAGGAGGTGAACGATGATTGCAAATATATCAGAGGTAAAAGCGCATTTGTCACACATGGTTGATCGTGCCTATCATGGCGAAACGGTGGTCATCGCCAAAAATGGTACGCCGCTTGTCGATCTTGTGCGCCACCAGCCTTCGCGTGCCCGAAAATTAGGACTGCTGGCTGGGCGGGTCACGATTCCCGATGATGCATTCGAGATGAATGATGAAATCGAGCAAATGTTTTACGGGAATGGACGATGAATCTACTTCTGGATACGCACACGTTTCTATGGGCAATCTCTGATCCGAATCGGATTCCCGACCGCCAGCGAAACCAGATCAAACAGCTTGCGAACATCGTGTATGTCAGCGCTGTGAGCGTGACAGAAATCATGATCAAGGTGTCGATCGGTAAAATGGACTTTCCTTTCGACGCAAACGAACAAATTGTCGAGGCGGGGTTTCTTCCGCTCGACTTTTCCGGACGCGATGCAACACGGCTCCGGGAACTACCCTTTCACCATCGGGATCCATTCGACCGAATGTTGATCTCCCAGGCACTTGAGCGCAATCTGTTCATCGTAACACAGGATCAAGCGTTCAAGCACTACAACTGTCGACTCATTTGATATGACTGAAGCTGGATATGCCTGCCGAGTACCATGGACTCCAGCATTCGTTACGTGCCCGTATCGGGTGTGGATGTAATGGAGGAAACCCGACATTTCGCTCACGGGTACGGGCACGCCCCCGATTCTCGTGCCCACCATGATCAAGTTCCGGTAGCGTGATCTTCGATCCCCCGCGTTGTACCAAGGTGCAATAGTCAAGCCGCGCGGGTCCTGCTAATCTCTCCAATTATGCAAGCGAGGAATATGCGGGGCCGGTTGACGGCGGCGGACGAGCCGATTCAGCCCAGGGTCGCGGTGGTGGATGACGATCCGTCGGTGCGCAGGGCCTTGGGCCGGATGCTTCGTTCCGCCAGCTATGCCGTGTCGGACTACGCCTCCGGCGAAGCGCTGCTTGCCGACCCCGATATCGCTCACTTCGGCTGCCTCGTGCTGGACCTTCACCTGCCGGGCCTCGGCGGCCGGGATGTATATCGCCGCCTGGAGTCCGAGCATCGCCTGCCCGCCCGCGTCGTCATCATCACCGCCGACTGCAACCCCCTTCTCCTTGAGTGGGCCGCCCGCCACGGCACGCTCCTGCGCAAGCCGTTCGACAGCGCCGCGCTGCTCGCCGCCGT
>CAZGBW010000049.1:0-11766 GCA_964523995.1 uncultured Victivallales bacterium
AGGTGGGGCCATTCCAATGAGCACAGGCGGGTCCATTTACGTGAGCGCCATCGGCCACGGCGGCCATCTGGTGTCATTGCGCACGACAAGCGCGAAGCGCTCACGGCCATGCACTGCTTTGAGGACGTTGTTGCTTCTTGCCCGTCAGACGCCGCAGTTCCCGTCTTAGAACTGCAACGGTATCACGTTGCGCTAGCAGGAGAAGAGGGGTTGAGGCCCCTGAAGCCCTACTCGAAGTGCTTACGAACCCCGTTCTGCGTGATGTGGCGGTCGTGAATGATCTGGAATACCTTGTTCAGGATCGGCTTCCGCTTCGTGAGTGGCAGTTCGCCACCAGGGAAGGCTGCCGCGGGGCGCACGGCGGCTGGCGGAAGAAGATCTACTTCGAGGATCCGGTCTTGGGCCCGATGTGGACTGGAGCGGACTGGTATCCCGGTTTCTGGGAGCAAAATAAGTCGAGGAAGATCGTATATGAGGTGGGCACCGTCAACCCGAGACGCTTCCACGACGAGCAGGGAAATCTGGTTGCCGAATGTTGAACTGCATGTAGAGCCACCGAAACTTAGTAGCTGAACACGCCCACCCAGCTTCCCGGAGCCCAGGAGCCGCCGTCATAGTGCCACATGCCGGCCCAGTACCAGTCGTCGAGGTCCCCCGCCGATGTCTCGAACGCAACCGGTTCCCATGCCGGCACCATGGGGTCTATCCAGGTCTGCTGTCCGTGGCTCCACATCCCGGGCGCAACCCATCCCGCACCTGTGTTCTCCGCGCAACGAAGGACCAGGCTATCCACGCCACGGATTCCTTGCTCAGGCCCGGAAGTCCCCGTTTTCGTGATGATCTTCGGATGCGGCACTGAGGCCGACGAGCCTTCCAGAAGCGCGACAAACACGCCGCACCAGTGCGCATCTTCGTAGCTCCAGATCGAGATGCCATACCACCGTCCGCCCGCCAGACCACGGACCTCGATCGAATCCAAGTCGTACACATTTCTGTGGTCGCCAAGTGCCCATAGCCCGTTTGACAAGTCCCACACATTCACCGCGACCCACTGAGACGGGAAAGGACAATCGAGCCGAATGGACTCGATGCTTGCGTAACCGCCAGGGAAGTCTTCCACTGCACCCATGTTTGGCTGACCCGCATCACGCCGCGCCCCAGCCGCGTCATAGTCGATGCGATAGCCGAGTTCGCCGTCAAGCGACGGCATCGGGGCTCCGGCGTTCAGACCCAGAGACGTAGCGGCGAGCGCGAACGACCCAACGAAGGGCGTTGATGTGTCGCGCGCGAACGCGGGCGCGTTCCCGATGTCGCCAGTCCCATTGACGTGCGCGGGCCACATGGCAAGCCACTCGCTGAACGATTTGGCCCCCTGCCATTGCATAGGATATGAGGCCGTCCCGGCAGTCGTCAGCGGCCCGCTTGCATACAGATTGTGGTGCACCGAGTGATCGAAGCTCGTGTACGCATAGACGCCAAACTGGTGGAGGCGGTTGTTGTACATCAGGTTGTTGACGGCTGTGCAACGGCGGGCGCTGTAGGTTGCGTCCATGCTGCCGATGAGCAGGCCCGGGCGCTCCATCCAATGGGGGCAGCGCCCGTTGCCGACCAGCGTATTGTTCACGACCACGCAATCGTCCGACTCCGTAATCGCCACCCCCGCACCCTCGTTATCGAAGCAGATGTTGTTCTCGATAATCGTGCCATCGGAATCGATGTCGGCGATGATGCCCATTCCGTCCGCGTACCAGTCGAAGCCTTTCTTGCCAGCCGTGCCTTGGCGGTTTCGGTACGAGATGTTCCGGCGCACAATGTTACCAGTTCCGGCTTGCCACAACGAAATACCGCTCATCCCGCCGTGCTGCCAACCGTTCCCGTAAGTCTGGTTGGCTTCAATCACATTCCCCACTACATGCGCATGGTCGCCAGCCACGCCGCCGAGAAAGATTCCGTATTCGCCGTTCCCGCCAACCTCATTCTCTGCCACGACCGAGTCGTCGACCGATAACAGGTTGATTCCGGTTCCTCCGCATCCCCAAACTCGGTTCCCGTGAATCGTAGCGCCCGCCACTGTCGCCGTTCCCGCGCCATTGACCTGTATACCGGTGCCGACCCGGCCGCCATCCGCCGGAGTAAGAACGTATTCGGGGTTGTTGAAAGACAGGTCCACCGTGCCAGCATACTGTAGGTTCGATACCATGTTGTCCCGGATCGTGATCGCGTCCGTACCCGCGGCCAGAATCCCGGCCACATAGTCGCCGCTGGGCACGGCCTGGCCCGCTGCGGGTGATTCAACCGTGCATACGAGATTGCTCATGATCTCGATGCCGGTGCCCCCGTTGAGGACAAACAATACCGTGTGGCCCACCATGGGGATGGGGTAGTTGTCGCGGAATTCATTGCCGACTATGCGCAGCCCTGCCGTGCCCGCACCTTCCACGGTCAGGGTGCTGCTCCCCCGATTCCGCTCCAGAACATTGTGCGCGAAACGCCCATCGGAATTGAGGTAGTAGGCGGCGAAACCGGTATTGTCCGAGAACAGGCAGTGCGTCACTTCACACCCCGTCGCGTTACCGGCATACAAGGCCAGGGCACCCGTCGTTCCGACGAAGGTGCAGTTGCTGACGATGCATGCCTCGGAATCGACTATGGTTACCGGAGTTATTCCTGAGGCATTCGTGAAAACGATGCCTTCAATGGTAACCCACTCGCTCTCACCGAGATAGAAAGCGGAGAACGAATCGGGTGTCATCAAGACCGGTTCCGAGTTGTACGGCGCTATCGTGGTAACGCTGTTCACCGATCCGGCGATGCGAACAAACACCGATTCCAGGTAGTGCCCACCCCGTATCCGCACATCATCGCCTGGAACACAAGAGCCGACTGCTCGTCCTATCGTCTGGAATGGACCCGTTGTTCCCGCAGGCGAAGGAGACAGCCCATCGTAAAGCCCATCGTCCCCGATCTCGTCCGACACGTAGTACACGGCGGCCTGCGCAGTATGCACACCGGCCAAACCGTTCAGCCCGCACGCAACCGCCAAGAAGATGGCTTGCAAAGTTGTCGTTCCGTTCCGCATAATCGCTCCTGTTCTCTGGCATCTTTGGAGCCGGTCACGGCCCTGCACCTGCACACGACAGCAACCGCAGCAGGTATGCCAAGCATACGCCATGCCAGCCGCCCGCTCTCAGTTTGAAAAGCATACCACACCGCCTGCGAAAATTCAATCTTGAGAATGCCAGCGCTTCCGGTAATGATATCCTGACTTTACTTGAGCTTTATGGTGAAGGGGATACCGGACGCGAACGCGTTCGAGAAACGGATTGAGAACAACGGCGAACAGAATGGACTCCATGTCTGTGCGGGACCAATTGAGTTCCGTGCAGGAGAGGAGGACCCTACCAGGGTTTTGCTTTTCTGGTGATCAAAGGCCAGTGCGACACAGTCGCTGGATACTCGAAGCGATGGGGGGAAAGGATGCCTCTTCTTGATTATCTTGCCGGAAAAGATGTGGTGTTTATCACGCACTGGCATCTGGCCCATCAAAACCCCGGGGACCGTCTCATTCGGGAGGCATCACTGCAACTATTCCGCAAGGCCGGGGCTACGGTTCGGGCCGAGGTTACCGGCGATGCTGTCCTGCCTGTGCGGCTGGAGATGGACCCAACCACCACGCTGGTCATCAGCGGCGGTGGAAATCTGGGAGGGTACTTCTACCCTGTAGACGGCACTTTCGGTATGAGGGTTGCCGATCTGTACCCAGAACATCGCGTGGTGGTTCTGCCTCAGACGTATGTTACGCCGTGGAACGAGGAGGACCGGAAACTGGCCGACCGGGTCTTCGGGCGACCCAACGTTGATGTGTGGCTGAGGGATGGTACGAGTTGGCACTACTTCAACCAGGATTATCACAAGGGGTGGGTGGAACCGGACACCGTGATGGATCATTACGAAATTCCGGTCGTGCCAAAGGCATACGACCTGCTATCTTTACGACGACAGGACGGGGAATCTGTGATGTTCTTTCCGGGAAGTGACTGGACAGACTGGTCGTGGGATGAACTGGTGCCGCAGATTGGCAAATACCGGAGGGTGCTGACGGACCGGCTCCACGTGGCTATTCTGGCCTACCGGCTGCAGTGCGATGTCTGGCTGGTGGCGAACGCCTACTACAAGAACGCGGCGTACTTTGATCTCTGGTGGAAGAACAGCAGCCAAGTCCATTTTCTGAACTGCCAGCAGAATGTGGACGACTTCCTCCGTGACTGCTACAATGCCTAGCCTCGATTTCCACGGAGCAGAGTGGAGCTAACGAAGTCAAGTCGTGATCCGCAAGTACTGGTGCAAGGGCGCAAGCACGGCGAAAATTCAGGCGAAAATTCAAGCTTGCGAATTCCAATGGCTTCCGGTAGTGATTGTCGAAATTTACTTGCGCTTTCTGGAAAGGGATATATGAACATCTGTCTCGTTACCACGGAATACCCGCCGGGCCCGATGGGCGGCATCGGAACCTACTGCACGATCCTCGCCGAGGAACTGGTTCAACGCGGACACGTGGTCACCGTGGTCACGAAGCATGTTGCCGCGGCACCCCGCCTGGCAAAGCATGGAAACCTGACGATCTACCGTCTCGACTCGCGGAACTTCCTCAACGGAAAACCGGTGGATCTGTCCCCCGACCAGTTCGCCACGGAAATGATGTACCTACGCCACTACTGCGGCATCTTCTCCCGCGAGGTCTGGCGGAACCTGCCGCTTCTCCACAAGAAGCATCGGTTCGATGTGATCCTCAGCCAGGATATCGAAGCTCCGATGTGGATCACCCAGGACAACGTGCTCCTTTTCAACAAGCTCGCCGACGTTCCGGTCGTCGTTTTCGTCCACAGCCCTCACCGCGACTGCAACCTCCACAACGACGAAACCCTCTACGAACGGCACGAATATCACCGCGTCATGTACGAGACACACTCCATGGCTCTGGCGGACCACCTCCTCTTCGCCAGCGAGTACATGCGTCAAGGTCTGCTCAGGCACCTTCGCTGCGACGAGCAGAAGACCTCTGTCATCCCTTTCCCGATCGGTGCGCCTCCTCCACCGTACCCATTTGAGAAGCGCATCGGATCCAGGTCGTCCGACGAGAAGCTTGTTGTCTATGCTGGTCGCATCGAGCTGCGCAAAGGCATCGAAAACCTGATTCGTGCATTTGTGCCGTTGGCACAGGAAGATCCCGGACTTTGTCTCCACCTCTGCGGCCGTGAATGCCAGCACCCAACACTGCACGGATCCGTTGCCGAGATTCTCACCCGGAAACACGTACCCGAAGCCATCCGCGACCGCATCCGCTGCATCGGGCACATGGACCGGGATGAGCTTTGGGACGAGTACGGTCGGGCCACCATCGGCGTTGTTCCCAGCCTCTGGGAGCCATTCAGCTATGTCTGCCAGGAGATGATGGCCACCGGCCTGCCGGTCGTCGCGACCCGCGAGGGCGGCATGGCTGAGATGATCGAGCACGACTCGTCCGGGTTCCTGTGCGAAAGCAACCCACGCGCCATCGAAGACGCATTGCGATATGCCCTGGCCCTCCCCGACGAACAACGCCGTAAGGTGGGGGACGCCGCCGCCACCCGCATACATGCCTACTGCGACAACGACACGGCCATCGGTCAGACAATCGACCTGTTCTCGCGCCTACAAGAGGAGTGTCGCGATCGCCTGGGAGCGCCTCGCCGCCTCCTCATACCCGCGAACCTCCCGTTCATCGACCGGCCCCTTTCGCACCCGCATCCGCGCCGGTCCGATTCAAGTCCGCCCGCCATCGCAAGCGTGGCGGTTGTGATTCCGTGCTACAACATGGGCGAAGATCTCGACACTTGCGTTGCCAGTCTGGTTAGTCAGGACCGCCCGCCCGATCGTATCGTCATCGTCAATGACGGATCGACCAAAGACGCCACTCTCAGGGCATTCGACAATTTCAGAGACATGACAAATGTGTCGGTGCTCGACTTCGAGAACGGTGGCTTGCCAACAGCACGTAACCGGGGGGCGCAAGAGGCGCTATGTCAGGGTGCCGACGCCCTTGTCTTTCTCGACGCCGATGACGAGCTGGATCCCACCTATCTCCGAAAAGCCATTGAAGTGCTCAATCGCCACCCTGAAGCCGGTGCGGTCACCGCGTGGACCCACACCGTCGGCATGATGAATACCTGGTGGATTCCTTTCCACGGACAATTCCCGCACCTTCTGGCCGAATGCATGTCCACACCGCCAGCCATGGTTCGGGCCTCCGTATTCCAAGACACCGGGGGATTCTCGCCCGAACTGCGCTATTCCTACGAGGACTGGGATTTCTGGGTATCGGTCTGCGAGCGCGGTTTCGCCATGCTGGTCATCCCGGAGCCTCTCATCATATACCGGATGCGCGAAGGTTCCATGTCGCGCGAATACAAGGCGGCCACCCGGGAACATGGGCGCCGCGCTATGGTGCGACGCCATCCGCGCGTCTTCGCTCAGTACGGCGCGGAAGCGCTGTTGCTTACCGAGGGCGCCCTGTACGCTGCTCGCGGGGACTCCACGGGGGCGGCGGACCTCACTCAGGAACTCAGGAAGTGCCAGGATTTCATCGCGTACCTGGGTTCGCTCCCGGGGCGGCCCCGGGAGGCCCTGCACTTCGTCGCGGGCAAAATCGCCGAACGCCTGCGCCTTCGGTGGCGGTCCCTGAGGATGTCCTTGGAAAGCCGGACATGAAACCCAGCCCCCTCACGCCACCGCCGCCGTCGAACTGCCTTGTGGAGATGCGAAACGTCTCGCTGGCGTACCCGACCCACTGGGAGGATCGCGAGGTCACCCTCAAGGCGACCCTTTCGCGCCGCCGTTTCCGGCGGCGCGGCCGTGGCGAACGCACCGTATTGAACGACATCACGCTGCAACTCATAGCCGGCCAGCGCCTCGGAGTGCTCGGCATTAATGGCGCGGGCAAGAGCAGCCTGATGCGCGTGATCGCGCGCCTGGTCCCCCCGACGGCCGGCACCCTGTTCCTGGGCGGCACCGCCATGATTCTCAACAGTTTCGACGGCGGTTTCCATCCCGAATATACCGGCATCCAGAACGTCGAACTGACCAGTCTGCTGCACGGCCGCGCGGTGCGCGAAACCCGCGCGCGGCTGGAAGCCATCGCGGCCTTCGCGGATATCGGCCGCCAGATCCACGAACCCGTCAAGACGTACTCGACCGGCATGCGGATGCGTCTGGCCTTCGCCATCGCCCAATCGCTGCCTTTCGACATTCTCCTCGTGGACGAAGTCCTGGCGGTGGGCGACGGCGGCTTCCAGCAGAAGTGCTTCGAATGGTTTGAAAGCGTTGACTGGTCTCGAAAGGCGCTGGTGTTCGTCTCTCACGATCTTGACATGGTCAACCGACTGACAGAAGTATGCGTCTGGGTGTCTGACGGCGGCATCGTCTCGCACGGCGAAACCCCTGGCATGACCCACTACTACCGCCGATGGCTCTACCACGAACTATGAGCGAGTCCTCCACAAACGGTTCGATCCGGATCATCATGGCCGCGCCGCGCGACCCCTGGGCTTCCTCGCGGGCGGTCTGGCGCCTCGCGGGGGCGTTGGCCAAGCAGCGCATCGCCAGCCGCTTTGCCGGTTCCTGGATGGGGTATTTCTGGAGCCTCGCCTATCCGCTGGGGCTCGCGATTGTCTATGCGGCGGTTTTTTCCGTAATTGCCCGTGCGGGTAGCGATCCGCACGGCTACGCGGCGTTCATTTGCAGCGGCATGTTCTTCTGGATTTTCCTTTCCGGCTGCCTTGCGGAATCCACGACCGCGCTACTGGAAGCCAAACCCCTCATTGCCCAGTGCTATTTCCCGCGCTGGGTCGTCCCCTGCGCCGTCTCCCTGTCCAACCTCTTTCTCTTCCTCTGCACGCTGCCGGCGCTCTGGGGCGTGCTGCTGTTTCTCGGCGTCCGTCCCCACGCGGGCCTGTTGCTGTTGCCGGTGCTTGCGGCGCTTGCCTGGGCGTTCAGTTTCGGCGCGGCCCTCGCCCTGGCGCCGCTTTCCGTGCTCTACCGCGACATGCAGCATGTGGTCAACCTCGTGCTGACGCCCGCCTTCTTCCTAACCCCCGTTCTCTATCCCGCTGAAAGTCTCACCGATGCGCCGACGCTGGCCTGGCTGGTGCGCCTGAATCCAGCCACGCCCTATCTCCATCTCATGCGCCACTGTTTTCTGGCGCCCCACCCCGATGTCCTGCGCCTGCTGGCGCTGGCCACGCTCTATGCTGGCTGTGCCCTGGCGTCCGGATTCTGGATCTTTCGCCGCCTGGAACGCGCCGTCGCCATACGACTCTAACCATGCATGTATGCTTCATATCGCGCGAGTATCCGCCCAATGCGATGGGCGGCATTGGAACCTACGTCGTCAATATGGCGGAGGTCCTGCTGAACGCGGGCCACCGGGTCACCGTCGTCACCCGTTGGCATCCCAAGGTTGGTCAGCAAGTCGGCTTCGAGTGCCCTGAGCATCAGCGCGCAGGCCGCCTCCAGATCATCTACATTCCCTTCGCCGACGAGGATTGGCGGCCGGATCCCCGTGGACGCAGTCCGGAGAGCGATGCGCTGGCCCGCCGCGATATAGCCGCCACGTTCGGCTACCGCCTGGCACACGGGCTCATGCGGCTGGTGGACGAATCCGATATTGATGTCATCGAAGCCCCCGAGTACGAGTATCCGGCTTACTACTACCAACTGCTGCGTTTCGCCCAGAACACCCCGCTGGGTGCCCGGTCCCGCCGGGTGCCGGTCGTCGTGCATCTCCACTCGCCCAGTTTGAGTATTTTTCGCGAGAATGAGGAATACATCGCAACGCCCTGGCAACGCTTCAGGTGCCTCCACGAGCAGGCTTCCATCCGGTACGCAGACGCCGTCCTCAGCCCCAGCGCGTTCCTCGCGGACGAAGTCGCCGCCTGGACCGGTTTGGCCCGCGAGGCGATCACCGTGATTCCGTATCCGCTGGGGCCGCCGCTGACCGCGCCCCGGGCACCGGTGGTCAACCCGAACCGCTTCTTGTACGTCGGCCGCATCGAGACCCGCAAAGGCATCTTCGAATATGTCGAAGCTGCCGTCGGCCATGCCCGCCGGCATCCCACGGCCGAATTTCGCTTTATCGGCGGTCCCCATATCCGCGGCGAAGTCGGCGACGGCAGAACCACGCGGGCCGTTGTCGAGGAATTCATCCCCGGCAGCGTGCGGCCACAGTTCCGGTTTATGGAAAAGGTCCCACGCGAGTGCCTCGCCGCCGAATATGCCGAGGCGGGGTTCGGCGTCGTGCCTTCCCGCTGGGACAACTACCCGAACACCTGCATGGAGGCCATGTCCCTGGGGCGTCCGGTGCTCGTCTCCGACCGCGGCGGCCAGGCCGAACTGGTCGAGGACGGCGTTTCCGGGCTTATCGCCCGGGGCGGTGTCATGCCCGGCGGACTCGTCGCCGCGCTGGCCGACGCGATGGAGCGCGCCCACGGCATGGATGCCGCCGCGCGCGAACGGATGGGCCAGGCGGCGCGCGAACGGGTTTTCCGCGTTTGCGACAACGACGCGATCGTTGCGGCGCACCTTGATTTCTACCGGAAGCTCCGCGCGGACGCCGATCGCCGGCAGCGGACGCCGCGGCCATCCCAACTGCTCGCCGGCCTTTTTGCGCCGGACCCCCAGGCGCTTTTCGAGACCGTCGCGGCGGTTCCCTGTCCGCCGGTCACCCGCTGCCTGATTGCCGCCTCCCACCCCTTGCCCTGCCTGCCATCCGAAACGGTCCGCGTCCTGTCGCTCGCGGAGGCCGACCGCCTGCCCCGCGGCGGCATCCGCAAGGGCTGGTGGACGCGCACGCTGCAGCGGGAAATCGCGCATCCGGAGGATGCGTTCGTGCTCTTTCTGGCGCCGGGAACCCGGTTCGCCGACGGCTTCCTTGCCGCCGCGCTCCGCGTGATGCAGGCACAGCCCCGGATCGCCTTCTGTACCGGCTGGGCCAGGGGCGACGCAGACTCCGGCAACTGGACAGGTGGCGAACTGGATGCCGAGGCGCTCTTGGATGCATGGGAGCCGGTTCCCGCCTGCGGCCTCCTGCGCTGGTCGGCCGTGCTGGCGGCGGGCGGGCTTGAAGGGCGCGGATTTCGGTTTGGCGATGCGCTCCGCGATTTGTGGGTCCGTCTCGTCGAGGCCGGCCACGGCGTTCTGGCCCTGCCGGTGTGGGGACTTGACGTTTGTCCGCCGATCGAATACAAGACCTTGGCGCAGTTCGGTTTTCACGGCCCTTCGGATTCTCGAATCGCCGTGCTCGCAGGTTGGGGACGGCAGCGGCAGGAGCTTTCTGGTCGCGAGGGTGAACACGCCGTCCCGGCATTGGGATGGATGACCCGGGTTAAAGACGCGGTCGGTCGCCTGCGACACAAGGGTATGGAAATGATCTGAACGATAGGAGTGCTACCATGGGCGATGACCCCCGTTTACAGCGAAACACCTACACCTCGCCTCGGGAAGGCGCGGTCACACCGCCGCCGGAAAGCCCGGAAGCGCATCCGGCGGCCAACATCCTCGACGCCCGTTTCGGGTTGATTCTCCCCACGGAGCGCATGTTCCTCTACGGTGTACTGCATTCTCTACCGCACCGTTACATCCGGGCGGTCGAGATCGGCACCTGGCGCGGCACGACGATGCAGATGATACGTCATTTGTGCGATGAACTGTACTGCATTGATCCCGTCCGGCAATGGAACCCCGATCCGACGATCGTCACCCGCGCCGCGCGCCCGGTTCAGTTCATCGAGGACCGCAGTCCCTCCGCGCTGGACAAGATCGCGGGCGACTTTACCTTTGTTTTCGTGGACGGCGACCACAGCGGCCCGGGCGTGTATGCCGATGCCATGGCGCTGGAACATCGCATGGAACCCTGGGGGGTTATTGCCTTTCACGACGGCAACCACCCTCCTGTGCAGGAAAGCATCTTCCGCGCGGCCCGCGAATGGAAGCGGCCGCACCGACTCATGCACCTCGCCTGCGACACCATTTCGCAAACGCCCGACGGCGTGTTCGGCGGGATTTCACTGATACTGGTAGATGTTGTTGAGAACGCAACACAAGCCCCATCCCCGGATTCGGGTGTGCGGGGCAAGGGGGGAGAGAAATGAGTATACCCCCGGTCAATACGCGCACGTCAGACAGAAAAAAAATGCACGCAACCCTCTCCTGTTGTTGACGCGACGCTTTTCTGTAGCGCTTGCGTGCACACCCATTTACATTGCGTGCAATAATTATGTGCAAAATGGATTGTCCATGTGGATTGCTTTCGTTATAAGCGAGGTAGGCGAAGCTGTTATACGAAAGTAGTGTTGATCATGCGATGGATCCACATTGTCATCCGCCTAGGCGGTCCTGGGCGCGGCGGATCAGGTATCGTACGGTACGGTTGATGCCTGGTGGTATCATCTCGGCGTCCTGCTGACTTTCGATTATGACGGACTTTCGAATATTTACGTTTTCGAACCGTTCTAAAAAAGGAAATATATATGAATACATGGCCATCACCCCTTCGTCGTCTCGTGAACGGTATGCTTTGCGCGGGAGTGGCAATAAGCACCTTGGGCACCGCCGCATATTCAGCGCCGGTACCGGCTGGAGTTGTTCCTTCGGGAGACGGAAGCGCAGGAACTCCCTACCAAATCAGCCAACTTGAACATCTGATATGGATGGGAGATAACGTCGGCTCTTCCG
>CAZGBW010000050.1:0-11388 GCA_964523995.1 uncultured Victivallales bacterium
GGTGCCATCGAAGTTGGTCACGGTCCGCACGAAGTCACCCACTCCGTACACGATGGACATGACCTGGTGCTCGACATTGCTGACAAGGATCGGGCGGTCCTGGTCGTCGAGCACATACGATTCAACCAGGCGGCCGGCCGGATCGGTGATACCCAGGGTGTTGAACTGCTGGTCGTAGTCATAGCGGACGGTACTGGAGTCCCCGCCGAACGTGCGCGTCACGGAATGCAGCTTGCGGGTCGGCAGATAGGAATATCGGGTAGACCGCCCGGCAGCATCAATGTGATTTGTCAGGTTGCCGATGGCGTCATACGAGAACGACTCGGAACGGGAATCGGGGTAAGTTACCCTGTGGACCTGTCCAAGTTCATCCGGTTCAAATGTCGTGACCCGGTCGCCAGCATCCCCCGGCAGCGTCGCGCGAAGCAGATGCCCGAGCACGCTGTTGGAGTAGACCGCCACCGGACCAAGCGCAGGAGTCACCGAGGCGAGATGCCCGTAACGATCATAGGCGTAACGCACGCCATGCCCATTGGCATTGGTGACTGAGGCAAGCTGTCCGTCCCGCGTGTAGCTGAAGGTGGTCTCGTGGTAGGTGCCTGCATCATCGTGAATCCTGGTTCTTCGCGGAAGGCCATTGGTATAATCGAACTCGGTATGGTGTCCCGCCGGATCCGTTATGGACGTGAGCAGGCTGGCGTTCGTATCCCATCCGTACGACCAGGAGGCGGCGGGCTCGGCATTGAGGCCGACGGCCTCGTTCGTCACATGGTTGCAGGTGTCGTACCCTCTTGCGGTGACCAGGAACTCATTCCTGCCATTGTCGTAGAGGGTACGCCGGATCTCATTGCCGTCGTAGTCATGCTCCATGCGCGTCCCCCGCCCCGTCAATCCCCAGCTTGTCGCCGGGGGATTGGGTCCGCGAATGTCGGTAATCATATTCAGGACTGGGTGGTAGTGATGCTCATAGACCACATTGGTGCCCCGCTGCGTGTAGGAGACGGTGGTTGTGTTATTGGTGCCGGCAATGACGGTACCGTGAAAATATCCGTTCTCGACACTGGACTCGATGGCCCGCGAGGTGGCGTGGCCGAGTGCGTCGGCCTCGTATGTCCAGCGGGTCACGTGGTCCGCCGGGTTGCGCAAGGATACCAGGCTGTGATTGGAATCCGGATCGTAGGTATATGCCGTCGTGAAGGCGTCAGTCCCAACATGCCGAGTGGCCGTTGCCAGCTCGCCACCCGCGTTGTAACCGAAGGACATGCGAAGGTTTGTCGAGGGGGACAGGACTTCCTCCAGTCCATGCGCGCCATACGAGAAGGAGAGCGCCTGCCCATTGGCATGCTCGACGCGGATCAACTGATGGCCGGGGAAGTCATTGGTGTAGGTCATCGTCAGCGTGTTCCGCCAACCATCGGCAATCGCCTGCAATACGCCATTGCTGCTGAATGTGTAGAGGACGGGACCGGGCATGGTAACCACGAATCCGCCATTGGTGGCGGCAAGATGCCAGTTGAGCGTGGTTGGCGAGCTGAACGATCCGTTGGTATTGGCTCGGAATGCGTGCTGGTTGCCGTCGCCGGTCCGCAGCATCCGCCAGGTGTTGGTTGCGCCGTTGAACACGCTGTTGGTCCCGAAGAGCGATATGTTGAAAGAGTGCGTCCAGCGGGGACCCAGAGGACCATCATAACCGGCCATGCTGTTGTACGAGCGACGAAATTCTAGAGGAAGACCCGGACAAGGGATGGAGATGTCTGTTGCGTGAACGGAGACATTCCCGTTGATGGTGTTGATGGGGTCAATCACGTTGGCATTCGGGGCGTCCGGATCAATATCATTTGGCAGATCAGACGGGTCCGCAGGAGTCTGCACGAACAGGTCTTTCCATTCAATTATGGCAAGGCTGTCCGATATGCCATATCCACGGGAGCTGTAGGGCCCGCCGAGCTCGGGTTCATCGCACCACGGGACCGAGCCCTGCCCGAAGCGGTCGGGCGACTCGCTGGAGGCGCCCTGCCCCGACTCCGATGACCACAGGTTCCAGGAGTTCTCCTTCAAGGAACACTGCGGATCCCATTTTCCGTTGAAAGCCGCATAAACATAGTAATGTACCGTCCGGGGGAAGTCCGGCGTGATCCCCATCGACAGGGGCGGAGCATACGGGAGTTTTAACGTGCTGATGGACCAATTGACAGTACCGCCGAATCCGGGGTCGTCGGAGTAAGGGTGATCCCACTTGTCACAGACCGAACCAATCTTGGGAAGGAAATTATTGGTCCTGATATTTGCCGCCAGGTATGCCTCGCACTTCGCCTTGAAGGCATCCCACGATGGGGAAGGCCCGGCGCCGGACCACCCGGATTGCACGCTCCTCCACTCCAGTCCCTGGAAACGGGTACACCGCATCCGCGCCAACACCGTGCCGAGTTCCTTCAGGTGGATCCCAAGAACAGGGACATCGGTGAAATTATTAGAGAAAAGCGCGGTTCCGGCATTCATCACTGCAGGCAGTCTTGTGAACTCCGTTCCGTTGCCCACGCCCGCCATGAAATCCTCAAGACGGCAAGGGAATGCCTCGTCCCGTTTCTGCCGGCTGGGATCGATCACGCTCTCGTGAATATAGCAGGACGAGGACATCAGTGCCAGGATGCCGTTCCGAATTCCATTGAGGTCGGATTGCATTACATGCTGCCCTGTCTGCTTGAATGAAACGTAATGCCTGCGACTGGCAGCCGATTCACGATCATGGAGCATCCGAACAAGAGCATTATAGCTGTCCACATAGTCATAGGTTGCCGCGGCGGGTTCTGCCTGCAGGCGTGAAGCAGAGCCTATCAGGATCATTGACAGCACCGCATGCACGAAGATCCGTACCATGCGGCGAAATGACTTCATTCCCGCGTAGCTGCCTTCCTTCATGTCTCCATGGCGCGATACTGTCATTCTGAACTCCCAGACCGTCGTGAATAGTGATGACCGAGTAAACTCATAACTCTACGCTTCAAGGAATCACAATGTACTGCCCACTAGCCGCCGGAAATACAATTTGAACGTCCGGCCCCGTCGCATCGGATGAATTCGGGTCTGTCCTCGCCACGACCTCGTCGCCATCCCTCACTCCGTCGCCGTCGCTATCGGCGGCTGAGGCGGAGGTGCCGGTATTGCCGGGGTCAACGAAGATCCCCGTTCCCGTCTCGACGCCATCCGCGAGCCCATCGCCATCGGAATCCCCCGGGGTACCATCGTCCCCTCCCGGATCCGTTGTCCCCACGTCAAAGCCGAACGCCACCTTCAACTGACCTACCGTTGCGGCCGCGAAGTCGTTTCCGCCACCGGATGACCATGGGTACGCCGTGGCGACGCCCGCCGCGATCAGCCGATCCCAGAACACGGCGGCAAGGTTCTTCACCTGCCCGATGTTCACAGCCGCGAAATCATCGCCGTTGGAGAATCCGAGAACCGCATTCCGAACGGCATCCCCAGCCCCGCCCGGCAGATGGGCATCCATTTCAAGCAATGCCATGGAGGCAATCCACTTGAGCTGGCCGGCGTTGACACCGGCAAAGTCGTTCGCCACCGCTACCCCGCCGGTCACGACGACACCGCGATCCAGCCACCAGGCCGGATATGCGGACGCCGAGACACCGGACATATTGGTGTACACGCCCATTCCGATATCCCCGCCGGGCCGCACGTATTCAATACCGCCATCAAATCGTCCCGGACCATGCACATGTAACGCGACGGCGGGCACCGGCGTCCCGATGCCCACGCGGCCATTCTCCGCGACCGTCAGGCCCGTGACATTGTTGGCCCGCAGGTCCAGCCGTCTCGCGTCGGTCGTACCCAGAAAGTGCTCGCCCTCGCGCGTCCCGGCGTTTCCGTCCAAGCCCCACAGCTGCTCGTGCAGACCGCTCCGGAAACCGGCGGCGGCAACAAGGCCGGCAATGAACGCCGGATCCGCCGCCAGCGCCTCCGCAAGCTGGGCTCGCGTCTGGCCATCCAGGGTGCGTGCATTCAGCGCGTAGGGCGTGGACACCATCCTCTGACTCGGCAGCATCTCGATGAACTCGGAGACTGCATTTGTCGCGAACCAGAGCCGCAGATACCGGTCCCCCGACGCAAAGAGATCCCCCGTGAACGCCACCATGCCACCCGAGGGGTCTCCCAGCAGGATCGAGAATACGCCAGCGACCACGGCATTCGTGAGGAATCCGCTCGGTGCATTGGTCGCGGCCAGCGCGCTCCCGTCGTGCGTCCATAGGTTGACACCCTCCGCGTCCGCGATGGCCAGCTTGAAATAGCCATCCCCGTCGTGGGCGCGACCACCGAGCCTGACCATGCCCTGGTAATCGATGAGCATCGGCGCGCCACCAAAGGCATGCAGGGATAATGCCACCAGCAGCGCTCCTGCAGTCCATGCAACCCTGTCGTGTACGGCCATTCGTTTACCCAATCCCCGAATGATGACGGTTAATACCATTCCTACTGAAAGCGAAATATTGATCCACCGGCGATCTGCGAGCGCAACGTCGGCGAGACACCCCCCCATATCCCGGGAGTCACCACGCACTCAAGCGACGGCCGTGCACGAAGATCAACTGTGCGAACCGCTTGCCCGATCGTACCGCTGACGGAAACCGCACACCCGCGGACCGCCGTCTTGCCGCTTGCGACGAACATCGCCGTGATTGCAGCATCCCCTGCCGCAAGCTGCCCGCCCTGAGAAAGGGGGACGACGCATCCTGCAAACAACGCCAGAACACTGCACCATGCCCTGAAATCAGGCCCTCTTAATCCCAAACCCATCGAGTCCCCGTACGCGGCGCATAATGACGTGCACTGGATACCTTCGCCGGCGAGGATCCATGAGTAAATTGACATCCGCCAATCTGATGGGCGGAAACATAATACACACAATTTCGAATGCAATAAAAAATTCACAGTATTTTTTGGGCCGTGGTTTTCATGATTTCCGCTGCTTGGCGGGACTGCAAACTCGAGCAGGCAAGAGCCCTCCGAACACAAGCTCGACAGGAGGCAGCATGAAAAGTAACATGATCAAAGACTTGGCCCCGGTATGTGACCGGAGCAGTTTCTTAAGCAATAATGGCCATTGTCCAGTTCACGCTGAACCAAAACAATTACCAAAGCATAAGGAACCGTATGAACGTACCGCGAACCATCGAATGGGTTGCCAGGAATGATGCCAGCCTGATCCCGGGGCGCATCCGGATGATTGACCAGACCCTACTGCCGCTGGAACTCCGCTTCCTGGAGACCGACGACCTTGAAACCGTATGGACAGCCATCAAGACACTCCAGGTCCGCGGCGCGCCCGCCATCGGCATCGCCGCCGCCATGGGGGTCGCCGCTGCCGTTCAACACAGCCGCGCCCGAACATCACTCGCGTTACTTCACGAGGTCCAGACCGCCGCCGAACACCTGGCCACCTCACGGCCGACCGCCGTCAACCTCTTCTGGGCTCTGAACCGCATGAAGACGGTCGCCTCCGCCCATGCCGCCATGCCCCCGGAGCACCTGAAAGTCCGCCTCGTTCAGGAGGCCATGCTTATTCGCGACGAAGACGCCGCCATGTGCCGAGCCATCGGACGGCACGGGGCCACCCTCCTTAGGGACGGCTGCACGGTCCTGACGCATTGCAACGCGGGCGGCCTGGCAACCGCCGAATTCGGCACCGCGCTCGCCCCTGTCTACACCATGGTAGAAACCGGCAGACGCGTCCGCGTCTTCGCCGACGAGACACGCCCGCTGCTGCAGGGAGCCCGCCTGACCGCCTGGGAACTGATGCAGGCCGGTGTTGACGTCACCTTGATATGCGACAACACGGCAGCACAGGTCATGAAGGAGGGGCGCATCGACGCCGTGCTCGTGGGTGCGGACCGCATCGCCGCCAATGGCGATGCCGCCAACAAGATCGGAACCTATGGCGTCGCCATCGCCGCCAAGGCCCACCAGATCCCGTTCTATGTCCTGGCTCCGAGCTCCACCATTGACCTCTCGACCCCGTCGGGTGACAAGATCCCGATCGAAGAGCGTTCCGCCGACGAGGTCTCCTGTGGATTCGGACAGCGTACAGCACCCCCCGGAGTCAACGTATATTCCCCTGCATTCGACGTGACCCCTGCCAGCCTAATCACCGCCATTATTTCCGAGAACGGCATCGCACGCCCAGATTACGCGACTTCGCTTCCAGCCATCAATCAATGATCTTTTTGTCGTTATTGAGAATATAGTGGCTCTTGCAAAACCTCTGGTCGGCTCGCGAGGACGCTCGCCCTCCATTAGGAAATCAGCCTTGTTCAGCACATTGGGTGGGCGAGCGTCCCCGCGAGCCAGCTCCTTAAGGAGATTTTGCAAGATCCTCAATATTCATTAAATCTGCGAGCATCACGCAGAATATGATAATTTATCAATTTATCAATAATGATTATCATATTCTATATTTTGACAAGAAATAATCATATTCCTAATCGTTTCGAGTCCCTGTTTTGTTAGTATTAATTCAAATTTGACTTTGGCACGTGACCTGCTATAGTTCACATCAGCGCGCCACAGTGGCGGGCTAAAATGAGGAACGGGCGTTGTCGCTGCCCAAAAAACAGGAGGAGTGCGATGAAGTTGAAGAAGTCAGGGTTTACACTCGTTGAGATCATGATCGTGGTCGCCATCATCGGTCTGCTGGCCGCCATTGCGATTCCGTCATTCGTCAAGGCCCGTAATACGGCGCGTTTGAATGCCTGTGTCAACAACCTGCGTATGATTGACGCCGGCAAGGAACAATGGGCCATGGCCGCGAACCTGGGCGATGGCGTGGATTGCGTGGATTCCAACGTCTACGAGTATATCAAGGGCAATGCCCGCCCGATCTGCCCCGCTGGCGGAGCCTACACCTTTAATGACGTCGGGACACCGGCGGACTGCAACTACACAGGTCACTGATCGGCCATCTGATCACGCGGATCGAAAAACGGACTCTCTTCGGAGGGTCCGTTTTTTTTGCATTCAGGAATTGAAGGCGCAACTAAAAGCTGCGACAATTCAAGGATGCGATTCTTTCAACTCTATTACCGCCTTTCCATTCTTCACATCCAGATCCTGTTCCGTCATCCATTCTTCTTACTGATGACGTTGGCGACGGTCTTCCTGACCCTGGTCCTCCCGCTGACGTTTTCCTATACTTTCGGCGATACCGCCCGGCGATTGGCCCGCGATGGCGGCCTGGCATTCCAGCTGATGGCCGGAATCGCGATCGCGGCCACGGCGGCCGGCTCGATGTCGGGACGCGAGCGTCAATCCCGAACCCAGGCGATGATCCTCTCGAAACCGGTTTCACCAACGCTTCTTTTTCTCGCGCATTATACCGGGATCGCCGCACTCCTCTTGACATTCTCCGTCTCCTCGGGAGTCGCGATCCTGCTGGCGGATCGAATCGCCGAGGCGTTTTCGCCGGAGACGGGGCTCCGGATTGACTTGACCACGACCGCCATCAGCATGCTCCTCACCCTGCTGGCTTGCATCGCCGGCGCGGTCATGAATGCACGCTCCAGGGCGTCGTTCCATTCGTTCACGTTCTGCATCCTGCCCCTGATGCTGGCCGCAGCGGCAGGACTGACCGGCTTTTATGATCGGTCCGGCTGCCGAACCGATGCCTACTCGCTAACCCTGTCCACGGATATTCTGATGGCGTCCGTGCTGATCGCCGCCGCGCTCCTGATGTTTTGCGCCATTGCGTTGACCCTCTCCCTGGTATTCCAGCCGGTCACCGTGACGCTGGTCAGTTTTGCCATCCTGGCCGCCGGACTGAGCTCCGGATGGTTGACCGCCGCACGATTGAATGATATGACTGCCGCTCGCTTCGCCCTTTACCTTCTGCCCGACTGGCAGCGGTTCTGGATCCCCGCCGCCCGTCTGGATATGCCCCCCACCACACTGGCGATGACCCTTCTTTATGCATTGATTTTTACGGCAGGATTTTTGACGATCGGAAGCATCTTTTTTGAACAATCGGAGCATGGTAAATGAATGCAGCCGCCGAAACCCGACAACTAACCAAGCATTTCAAGGATTTCTGGGGACGGCATAAGATCACCGCCGTCCGGGACCTCACGCTGGATATTCCTTCCGGATGCATATTCGGCCTGCTCGGTCCGAACGGCTCCGGGAAAACCACCACGCTGAAACTGCTGACCGGACTGCTGCACCCCTCGCACGGCACGGTCGCTATCCTGGGAGGATCCCCGCATTCGGACGACGTCCGCCGCCGCCTCGGGTTCCTTCCTGAACTCTTCCCCCTGACTCCGCATCTCAGCGCCCGCGAAACCCTCTTGTTCTATGCCGGTCTCTTCGGAATTCCAAAACAGGATGCACGCCGCAAAACCGCCGGACTGCTCGAAAGGGTTGGACTTCAGCAGGCAGCGGATCGCCCTGTCGGGCAGTATTCGAAAGGGATGAACCGCCGCCTCGGTCTGGCACAGGCTCTGATCAACGATCCCGACCTGCTGATCCTGGACGAACCGACATCGGGGCTCGACCCTGCAGGCTGCATCCTGGTAAAGGATCTGCTGCGTGCTCACGCGGCCATCGGGAAAACGGTGATCGTGTCTTCTCATCTCCTCGCGGATATCGAGGATATCTGTGATTCGGTCTGTATCCTGCACAACGGCGTGGCCATCGCCACCGGTTCCCTGGATGCACTGCTGGTGCGCCGGGAGCAGGTCCGCTTTACCACCGATGCGGTCACAGACCAACAGCGCCTGTCTCTCCAGGAAGCCTTCCGCACGGTTACCGGGCACGAGGCTGATGTGGATCACCCCCGGATGGCATTGGACACCTTCTTTTCCCGAGTCGTGAAGGAAGCCGACCGTTTGGAGCACAATGCGTAGCTCGACTGCTCACTTCATCCGTCAATCGGCAACCCTCTGCAGGGCTACCCTTCGGCAGGCGGTCCACACCGGAGCGGCATTCTGGATGTTCACTGGCACCATCGCCGCCGCCGCCCTGCCGATGGCACTGCGTGGCGATGGATCCACCGGAAGTACCTTGCGGCTGTCCCTGACCTACCCACCCATCCTGCTTTTCATGATCCTGCTGACGGGAACCATCTGGATGGCGGCGGCAACGATGGCCCAGGAGCTCGAAAGCGGGGAAATGGCGTCCGTGATCATCAAGCCGATCCATCCCGCGGTTCTATGGATTGGCAAGTGGCTTGGCATCCTTCTCCTGAACGCCGGACTGATGACGGCGTCTGCCTCTATCTTCATTCCCATCGTCTCGACAATCGCCAAACGCGATCTTCCCCCAGGGGAGACGTCCTATGCAGACGGTCACAGGGTATTCCACCCGGATGACTCCGCTGATCGTCAAGAGGCACTCGACCGGATGGACGCGCAAAGCCTGGCGGCATCACCGGTTGAGGAGCGGTCCTTCGATTGGCTGCTGAACATTATCAAGACTGAAAATTCCCGCGTGATCCCGGGCCAAACCTGCACGTGGCCCATCCCCTTGGACAACACGCGGCCCCCTCCCCCCAGCTCCCATTCCACATGGGATTTGCAGTTCACATTCCGCTGTGATCCACTGACAAGGACTCCCGTGGACGGCACATGGACGGTGTCCACGCCGCAAGGGCTTCCGGTGACCGTCAACACCGGGACGCTGCTCGATGGATTGCATCAGGTTCAACTGCCACAGGATGCAGCCTTGCATCCCGGAGTGGCAACGGTCACGTTTTCGAATCGGCAGGATTCCTCAACCGTCTATTTCGATCCGCGCTCTGCGGTAACCCTGCGACGGTGGGAGTGCCCCTTCGAGGAGAACCTGATCCGCGCCTATGCCGTGCTCTTCTGTTTTCTCGCCACGACAGCGGCGATAGCACTCACGATGGGTGTCGTCTTTTCCTTCCCGGTTGCTGTTTTCACGGTTCTGTCCCTGTTTTTCGCCATTGCCGTGTCCCTGGCCTTTGCTCAGATTCCCCCGCCGATGCACAGGCACGGGGATGTTCCGGGGAGCGGGGTCATCATGCCTATCGGCGAGCAGTTGCTTTCCCATATCCATCGGGCGACAGCGTCAACCCTTCAACGGCTGCCGCTGGCCGCTCTATCCCATGCGCAGGTCATCTCGAACCACCAGATTCTCCAGGCGATCACGCGACTGCTGGCCGCCGTGCCGGCGATGCTTTGCGCCTTGAGCGCGCTTCTTCTGGGCCGCAAGGAGTTCCCATGATGTGTTCCCGCCTGAAAAGGAATCTTATGCTGCTGACCGCCGCCAGCCTGCTGATCGCCGCTGCCGGCCTGAACCGGGTCCTTCAAGGTTCTGAAGCCAATGACGCCCATCGCCTTGGCCCGGACCCTGCAGGGAGCATCGCTGCAGCCCCGCCCTCAAGCGCATCGCATCCAAACGCACCCCCGATGCCCCCGGCGGTTGCCTTCGCGACCTTGTTCCTGGGCGGATTCCGGGGGCTGATCGCTGACGGGTTGTGGATCCGCGCCACCATCCTTCAGGAACAAGGACGCTATTTCGAACTGGTTCAACTTGCCGACTGGATTACCGCACTGGAACCGCAGTATCCGCAGGTATGGGCCTTCCAGGCCTGGAATATGGCCTACAATATCAGTGTGCTCATGCCGGATGCCCCAAGCAGCTGGCGCTGGGTACGCAACGGGATGGAACTGCTGCGCGACCGGGCACTGCCCGCCACGGGGCAATCCCCCGAGATCAGTATCGAGATCGGCCTTCTATTCCAGCATAAGATCGGGGGCGATGCCGATGACCGTGCCGACTATTTCAAACAGCGCTGGGTGGAAGAAATGCGAGCATTCACTACAGAAGACGGGAGTCTTGATCGTACACAGGCCGCCCACCTGGAGAGCGTATTAAGGATGCCCCCCGCCATCCTGCAAGAAGCGGAATCCCGCTACGGTGCGCTGGACTGGCGGTTACCGCGGAGCCATGCCGTGTATTGGGCGTTTTCAGGCCTCCTGCAGGAACCAGACAACGGAATCGCTGTCTTATGCCGGCGCATCATCTACCAGTCCATGGCGGCACTGTTCGAATCCGGCTCGCTCACCGAGGATCGGGCAGCGGGAATCCTGGTGCTTTCGCCCGCCTTCAAGCTCCTGCCAGGCGTCATCGGCGCGTTCGAGAACGCCATGCCCGACGACCCTGCCGCGGCAGGTGGATTCGTCCAGTTCCTGGCACGGGCGATCCATCTGTCGATGTTCTACCAGCGCCGGGCGGATGCGGAAATGCTCTTCACCATGCTCCACACCCGTTTCCCGACACCAGAAACGGAAGCGGGCTTTGAAGCATTCACTCGACGACGCCAGACCTTTCTGCCAAGAATCATACAAACCAAACCATGAAAGC
>CAZGBW010000051.1:0-11385 GCA_964523995.1 uncultured Victivallales bacterium
CGGATGCCCCTGACCGCGCTTTCCGACCTCGGCACCAAGGACGATCCCTTGAGCAAGGCCCTGGCGGGCATCGTGCGCCGGCATAACGGGCTCTGGAGTCCGGAAGCCGAGAAATACCTGCTGGCGAACGCGCCGGTCATCTAGCACGGGAAGCCGTGGCGGTACCGTGCAGAGCTGGCTGCCGCTCTATAGATCATGCGCGCAATCCTTGATGACGCGCGGGCGGGCCTCTACGCCCACCGATGATGACCTTGCAATGCTCAGCAGCACGGCGCTCATCACGATCGACAACACCAGGCTGGATCCCCCGTAACTGATAAACGGCAGCGGCAGACCCTTGGTCGGTCCCAGCCCCGTGACCACCGCCATGTTAATCCCCGCCTGGAGGGTAATCATCATGGTGACCCCGAACCCGAGCAACCGCCCGAAGGGATCCGGAGCCCGGCGGCTGATACTCATCCCGCACATGAAGTACCCGACAAAAAGGAGAAGCACCATCAACGTGGCGATCAAGCCGAGTTCCTCCGCGATGATCGCGAGGATAAAGTCCGTATGCGCCTCGGGGAGATAGAAGCGCTTCTGTATGCTGTTGCCAAGACCGACACCAAACGCACCCCCCAGATAAAACGAATACAGGGACTGTGTCAGGTGATACGCCTGGTCCGGATACTTTTCCGGCCACAGGAACGACATCACACGCCCTATGCGATTGGGACTGAAGAAGATGGCCACCACAAAGCCGGCCAGCCCGCACACCCCCGTGCCAAGCAGGTACAGAACCCGCGTCCCCCCCGCGAACATGATGCACATGGCCACCAGCGATGCGGTAAATGTCGTGCCGAAGTCCGGTTCGAGGATGACCATGCCGGCAATCACCCCCAGCCCCAGCATCGGGTACAGAAGTCCCCGGGTAAACAGATACCCGTGCCGGCCGAACTTCGCCATGTAGGCGGACATGCAGACGATCACCGTCAGCTTGGAGATTTCAGAAGGCTGGAAACCCAGCTTGAAACCCGCCGGTCCGAATTGAATCCAGCGGTTACTCCCCTTGATCTCCGCACCAATGCCGGGCACGAAGACAAGCGCCAGGAGTACAACGGTTACCGCCGCCAATGGCACGGCGAAACGGCGCCACAGCCGGTAGTCCATCCGGGTCACGACCACCCCGGCGAGGGTCGCCACGACCAGCCACGCCAGCTGCCGCTGAAGATAGAAATGCGGATTCACCGTCCGGGCGCTGCTGGTGCTGTAAAGCATCACCAGGCCCAGGACCGTCAACGCCATCACGATCGCGGAAAGAATGGTGGCTGCCCGACGCATAGACCGCGCTCCCAATCCGCAACCGGACCTACTCCCCGGCCGGAATGACCAGCGTCTGTCCGGGAATCAGGGTGTCCGAGGTCAAGTTGTTCACACGGCGCAAGTCCGAAATGCTCACGTTATGCTCGGAGGCTACGGTCAGGATATCGTCGCCAACCTTGGCCGTGTAGGAATTCCGCGTCGTCGGCATCACCGGTTCGGGCGCGAGAGCCGCGGACGGAAGCTCAGGGACCAACGCCGGCAACGATGCCGCGGCGGCAACCGGCGGACGATCAACCGCCGGCTTCGGCGCAGAGGTGGTACCCACCGCCGGCTTGCTGGACGCAGACGGGATCACGAGTTTCTGGCCGACAACAATCTTGTCGCTCTTGAGATCGTTGAGCTCCTGCAGCGCCTTCACGGTCGTCCCGTTCCGATGGGCCACCACCGAGAGACTGTCGCCCGCCTTGACCACGTAGCTCCCGGCACCCGCCGCCGCCTTTGTCGTCGTCGCTGCCGCCGCCGCTGGCTTCGGCGTCACGGCTTTCGGGGCTTCCGGTGCTTTCAGCGTCGCACCGGCCGGCAGCTTGAGAGACTGTCCCATCCGGATGCGGTTCGGATTGCTGATGTTGTTCAGGATCATGATCTCGGCGGTGGACACGCCATGGCGACGGGCAATCACGGAAAGCGAATCGCCTCTCCCCACCACATAGGTGCGCGACGAATCCACCGGCGCAGACGGGACCGGGGACGGGGCCGACGGCCGCAGGGCGGGGGTCGCAGCCGCAACGGCTTCTTCCACCGTCACCGGCTTATACGTCTCAACACCCGAGGCAACAGGAGGCATGTCTTCCTCGGCAAGAGCCGGGGGCATCGGCGGGGCAGACGGCAATGCCACCGGACCGCGTGTCGTCCCGCATCCCTGCATCAGGAGCACCCCACCGATCACCGCCACATGAACTCCACCAACCACTGAAAGCAACAGATATCTCATATTCTTCTCTCCTCCCGTATTCCAATGATACACCGAACTACATCCTTGAACCGTTCACCTCTATCCGCATAGGAGCGAAATTGATCAAAACTGGCGCACCCCGGCGACAGCAGAATAATATCCCCCGGGCAGGCATCCTGCCAGGCGGCATGTACCGCCGTCACCAGATCACCGCAATGCCTACAGGGAATGTCATTCCGCCACGCCGAAGCAAACACTTCCGCCGACTCGCCTATAAGGTACACAGATGATACACGCTTTTTCAATACTTCTTTAATAATATTTGCATCTTTTTCCTTGAACTGCCCCCCGGCGATCAGGCGGACCGGTTCAGAGGTCATTTCCAGCGCCGCCTGTACCGCCGTCAGATTGGTTGCCTTGGAGTCGTCAATAAAGCGGATTCCCCCGGATTCGCCGGCATCTTCCATGCGGTGTGGCAGCGGTACATACCCGGCAATCGCCCGCTGCATCGTCCTGGCATCCAGTCCGCAACAGGCACCCGCGCCAACCGCCGCCGCCGCCGTCAGCCCGGTTACCGGATTGTCGAACCGCGTCCCCGCGATCGGGATCCGCATATCGCATCCGTCCGCCTTCCAGGTGATCTCATGCCGAACAGCCTCGTACCGCGCATCACACGCCGCACTGGCACCGAACCGGTACCACGACGGCGCACCGCTCCCGGCGGCGGCCCGGATCCGCGCATCATCCACCTCGTACACCAGGGCCGTATCCCCGTTCCCCATGTTCGCAAACATCCGGGCCTTCAGCGCAAGGTAACGCTCCATGGTCCCATGCCTTCCCAGGTGATCCGGCTGTAGGTTGAGCATGATGCCGATGCGCGGACGGAAATCACGCACCAGCTCAAGCTGGAACGAGCTGACCTCGGCGACTATCCAGTCGAGGGACCCGCTGCGCATGGCCGAGCTGCAAAGCGGAATCCCGTAATTACCGGAAGGTTCCGCGCGCTGGCCACTGGCGCAGATCATCTCGCTGAGCAGTTTCGTCAGCGTGCTCTTGCCATTGGTTCCCGTCACCGCCAGCACGGGGCAACGGCAATGACGCCATCCCAGTTCCAGTTCCGAGATCACGTCGGCGCAACGGCCATCCATCTCCTTCACCCATGCCGATTGATAGTCTATTCCGGGGCTGACCACGCAATGTTCAAAGTCACCGGCGGGCAGGTCCTGGCAGTTCCGGAGAATGCAAACCCCGTCGGCCCGGAGCGCCTCGGCCTCCTCGGGCGCCGCCGAACCACCGCCCTGGTCCGCGACCGTCACGCACATGCCTTGCGCCTGCAGCAGCCTCGCTGCCGCCACCCCGCTGCGGCCAAGGCCCAGAACCAGTGCACGGTTACCAGCGTTGCCTGATGTCGTCTTGCCCATAATCATCCACTCCACCAATACGGGGTCTACCGTAGCTTCAGGGTCAGCAGCCCCAGTAATGCAAACAGGATCGACAGGATCCAGAACCGGATCGTCACCTGCGTTTCACTCCAGTTCATCTTCTCGAAATGATGATGAATCGGCGCCATCCGGAATATCCGTTTGCCGGTCAGCTTGAAGGACGCCACCTGCAGGATCACGCTGACCGCCTCCATCACAAAGACGCCCCCCACCAGGACCAGCAGGACCTCCTGCTTGATCAGCACCGCGACAATCGCCACCCCGCCGCCCAGCGCCAGGCTGCCCGTATCGCCCATGAACACCTGTGCCGGATGACAGTTGTACCACAGGAAGCCAAGACTCGCCCCCGCCATCGCGCCGCAGAAGACCGCCAGCTCTCCAGCCCCCCGCACATAGGGGATATACAGGTAATCGGCAAACACCAGATGTCCGGTCAGATACGACAGCACCAGGTAGGAAAGCGACACCGAACTGGTGCAGCCGATCGCCAGACCGTCAAGCCCATCCGTCAGATTCACTGCATTCGTGGCACCGACGAGCACCACGAACAGCAGCAGCAAGGCGAGAAGCATGCCCATATCGCTGATCAAGGGCGC
The DNA here is from genome assembly GCA_964523995.1 of uncultured Victivallales bacterium. Classification (GTDB taxonomy): domain Bacteria; phylum Verrucomicrobiota; class Kiritimatiellia; order UBA8416; family UBA8416; genus UBA8416. The sequence goes on from CAZGBW010000051.1 coordinate 4,293, forward strand.
CTTATGGAACGGAACGATCAATTCGCGGAACCTGGTGGCCGTGTCCGGGTCGCTTTGCAGAGCCAGCGCCACTGCGATTGCCCAGAGGATCTGAAGTCCCATCTTCGCCCTTGCACTCAGACCGCCTGCATGACGGCGGCGCAGCTTGGTATAATCATCCCAGAAGCCGATCGCCCCCATATAGCAGAGCGTTCCCAGCGAAAGCTGCACGAAGAGGTTGGAAGGGCGGGCCCAGAACAGGCAGGCCAGCAGCATGGCGGCAATGATCAGAAGACCGCCCATGGTCGGCGTGTCCTGCTTGTGCTGGTGCGCGGGCGCGTTGCCGGTGCGGACCTGCTGGCCAATCCGGAACGCACGGAGATGCCGGATCATCCAGGGTCCGCACAGGACGCACAGTAGGAACGCGGTCCCGGCCGCGCCCACCGTGCGGACGGTGATGTATTGAAAGACGCGCAGGGGCGAATACATCCCCTCCAACAGCGAAAGATAATATAACATCCCTTACTCCTCACCCCAGAGCATCAGCGGCGGCGGATCCCCGTTGTTCAAGTCCGCCAGCCCCGCCCGCCCGTCGCGCATGGTTTCCAACAGGACCAGCGGAGGGCGCGCCTGTTCCTCCTGCCGCACGCGGAACCATTGCAGCCAATGGTTCTCCCCCGACTCAACCGGTTGTTCATGCTGTACCGCCAACGCACTCATGACTCCTCCTGTTGTTTGAATCCAATTCCCCGATCAATGTCTCCAGCGCCACCCCGCGCGAGGCCTTCAGCAGCACCGCATCCCCCGGTTTCAACTGATCACGCAGCACAGCGGCGGCCGTTTGCGTGTCCGCGCACTTCCAGAGCCGTCCCGACGCGAACCCGCGGGCCAGCGCCCCGTCCGCGATTCCTTCCGCCAGGAGGCCGACCGTCAACAGGCCGGCCCATTCCCCGGCAGTAGCCGCCTCGCCGCCTAGGTCCTTATGCGCCGCCACCGCCTCGGCACCCAGTTCCAGCATATCGCCCAGTACCATCCAGCGCCGCCCCTGGCAGGGCATTTGCGCAAAGGTCGTGACCGCCGCCCGCATGCTGGACGGATTCGCGTTGTAGGCGTCATTGATCACCAGCCATTCCCCGACGCGCACCTCCTGCCAGCGCATCGGCAGCGGCCGGTAGGCCGACAGGCCGCGCTCCAACTGCTCCCAGGACAGCCCGGCTTCCCGGCCGGCCAGCAGCGCGAACCCCGCATTGAGCGCGTTGTGGCGTCCCGCCCACGGCCAGGCAAATGAATGCGTCCCGCCCGTTGCCCGCTCGCTCACCTCCAGCCGCCGGGTCGCCTGCAACGGATGCACAGTCAAATCCGCCACCCCGTCGATGGAAACCGTCCGCACCGGGCACGGTGCCATGTCGCGCAACAACCCGAACCATGCATCATCGCTGCAAAGGAAGGCCAGGCCGCTGGCGGGCAGCGCCTGCAGGAGCGCGCCCTTTTCAACGGCAATCGCCTGCACGGATTCAAAATATTCCAGATGCACGGGACCCACCGTGGTCACGATACCCCACTCGGGCTGCAGGACCCGGGAAAGCCGGGCGATCTCGCCGGGATGGTTCATACCGATCTCGAAGACCCCGTAACGGGAACCCGGTTCGATGGACAGCAGGCTCAGGGGCAACCCGATCTCATTGTTCCAGTTCCCGCGGGTCCGGGCGGTCCGGCCTGCCTCCGCCAGTACCGACGCCGTCATTTCCTTCACCGTGGACTTCCCGACGCTGCCGGTCACCCCGACCACCAGCGGAGCCGTCCGACGGCAGTGCGCCGCCCCGAGGGCCGAAAGGGCCGCTCCGGTATCGTCAACGACCAGCAGCGGCAGGGCGGGATCGAGCCTGGCCGGGACCCGTCCACGCTCGACCATCGCGGCAGCAGCTCCCGCCTCGAAGGCTGGCCCCACGAACGCATGACCATCGAGCCGCTCCCCGCGCAGCGCCACATAGAGAGCCCCCGGCGACAGATGGCGGGAGTCATTGCTGATGCTATCCAAGGGGCCGGACGGCATCCGCGTCCACTGCCCGCCGGTCACATCCCTCATCCATTCTGCCTCATAGCATGGCATATCCAGACATCTCCCGCGGCGCCTTAGCGAAGGGCCGCCAGCGCGTTCTGCGCAACCTCGACATCGTTAAACGGGGTCACACGGCCTTCCGCCTCCTGGTAGGTCTCGTGCCCTTTGCCCGCAATCAGAACCGTATCCCCCTCCTGCGCCGCCGCAATGGCCTGCCAGATGGCCTCCTTGCGGTCCACCACCACCTGCACGCTACCGGACGCCGTCCCCTTGAGGATATCCGCGATAATACTTTCCGGGGTCTCGTTGCGCGGATTGTCGGTGGTCACGAACACCAGATCCGCCAGCTCCACCGCCGCTGCGCCCATCAGGGCCCTTTTGGCGCGATCGCGATTGCCCCCGCAGCCGAACACCAGGATGAGCCGTCCGCTGGTCAGCGGGCGCAGGGCGCCAAGAACATGCCGCATCGCGTCATCCGTGTGCGCGTAGTCCACAAAAACCCGGAACGGGAGATCGGCCCTCACCCGCTCCAGGCGACCGCGGACCAGACCGACACCGGCCAGGGCCTCGATCACCATGGAGGGATCCAGCCCGAGTGCCGCGCAGGCACCGAAGCAGGCCAGCGCATTGCTGACATTGTGCATTCCGGGCAGGCCGATGCGCGCCGCGAACGCCCCCCATGGCGACACGATCCGGAAGGAGGCCCCCTCCAGGGATAGATGCAGATCCTCCGACGCGATATCCGCCCCCGCCTCCAGTCCATAATTCAACCGCCGGCAGCAAAGATCCTCCTCCAGCAACCGCCGGCCCCAGGGGTCGTCACGGTTGATCACCGCCGATGCCGCCGGGGTCAGCTCGCGGAAGAGCATGGCCTTCGCCTCGTAGTACGCCTCCATCGTCCCGTGGTAATCCAGGTGATCATGGGTGAGATTCGTGAAGCAGGCCACCGCGAAGTCAATGCCCGCGACCCGCCGCTGCACCAGGGCATGCGACGAGACCTCGAGGACCGCGCTCTTGCATCCCGCCGCCAGCATCTGCCGCAGCAGATCCTGGAGCGTCAACGCGTCCGGGGTCGTGCGCGCGGCCGGAATCACGCGCGCCCCCACCTCGTAGGACACGGTCCCGACAAGCCCGGGCTCCAGCCCCGCATGACGCAGGACCGCCCGGATCATCATCGCCGTCGTCGTCTTCCCGTTGGTGCCCGTGATCCCCACCGTGCGAAGCGAACGCCCCGGCCATCCGTTGAACGCCGCCGCCAGCAGGGCGGCGGACAGGCGGACATCCGCCACCGTGATCAGCGGCACCTGCAGGCGGCCCCCCGGGACCCGCTCGGCGATGACCGCCACGGCACCGCGCCGCACCGCATCCTCCACATACTGCAGGCCGTCCGCCACCGTGCCGGGCACCGCCACGAAAACCCACCCCGGACGGACATCGCGCGAGTGTAGCGCAATCCCACGGACCTCCGCGTTGACCGCCAGGCGCCCACTCTCCCCGCCGATCAGTTTCTTGACATCTGAAAGCTGCATCCCTCGCCTCACTCCCGTCCGCTGAACACATCCATGTCGTCCTGCTCCACCGCCGCGAGAACCGGCGTGTCCCCGATCTCAAGTCCCAGGTACCGGCTCAACTCCCCGGCGATGGCGCCGAACGCGGGCGCCGCCACCCGACCGCCGGTATGCAACGGCTTCGGCTCGTCCGCCACGACGATGATCCCGATCTCGGGATCATCCGCCGGCAGGAACCCGACAAACGAGGCGACAAAGTCGGTCTGCGAATAACCGCCTGCCTCCGGCTTCTGCGCCGTCCCGGTCTTGCCGGCCACCCGCAGCGATCCGATCTGCGCCCGCCGTCCGGTGCCGCCCTCTTCCGTCGCCAGCGCCAGCAGCTCGCGCATCTGCGCGGCGATCTCCGGGCGGATCACCCGGGCCAGCACCTCGGGCTGCGCCTCGTAGACGAGCCGGCCCTCCGGATCCGTGATCCGGTGCACGACATGCGGACGCATCAGGTAACCATTATTGGCAATGGTGCAATACATGCCGAGCACCTGCAGTGCCGTGACGGCCACCCCCTGGCCGATCGGGATCCGGGTCGGGCTGATGCCGTACCATTTCGACGGCGGGTGGAAAATCCCGCTCTGCTCGCCGGGCAGCTCGATTCCAAGGGTCGAGCCCAGGCCGAAGGCCTTTAAATACCGGTAGAGCCGCTCGTTTCCAAGCATCAGCGACATCTTCGCCGTCAGGATATTGCTCGATTTCTTGAGCCCGTCGGCCACGGTGAGCTTCCCATAGGGATGGGCATCGCGCAACAGGCTGCCCTTGTAGTACCAGGCCCCGTTCTCACAGTCGAAAACCGTCTCCTGCCGGACAACACCCTCGTTGAGGGCCGCTGCAAACGCCGCCGCCTTCATCGTCGAGCCGGGCTCGTAGTTCACCCCGATCGCCCGGTTCATGCGCACATCGGCATCGCTTTCGGAAAACCGGTTCAGGTCGAAAGCCGGACGCGAGACCATGGCCAGGATCTCGCCGGTCTTCACGCGCTGCACAATGCTCCAGACCGCCTGCGGCTGGAACTCCTCCATCAGCCCGTCCATCACCTTCTCGACAATGAGCTGCACATTCCGGTCAATGGTCAGTTCCAGATGGTTTCCCTCGGTACCCGGATCAAAACGCCCGCGCGAAAGATACACCTCCTCCCGGAACGCGTTGACGCGTCCCTCCATGACGCCGGGCTTCCCCTTGAGGGAATCGTGGAAACGCTGCTCCACACCGGCACTGCCGACGCCCTCGTAATTCACGAAGCCCAGAACATGGCAAAGGAACGAGCCGAACGGATAATGACGGACATTGGAGTCCTGCAGGAAAACACCCGGAAGATTCGCCGCCGCCACCGACGCCGCCAGCTCCTCGCCTGCATAACGGTGGATCCGCACGTAGCGACGTCCCGGCTGGTTCAGCTTCACGGCCACATCATCCACGTCCAGCGACAGGGTCCCGGCAAGCTGCGAGGCGACGGCCGCCACCGCGTTGGAGGCGAGCACCTGCGTCGGGTCGGCACAGATGTCCTTCACGGCCAGATCCATCGCCAGGATATTCTCTCCACCGCCGCAATCCGAAATGCCCCCCCGCCGCCCGCGGATATCCTCGCGGAACTCCCGCAGCCGCTCGATCTGGCTCCGGCGCTCCTCGTGCGGCCCCAGATGCAAAAAGGCCAGGCGAAAGCCCAGCCCGGTCGCCATGACCATGTACAGGAGGGCGCTTACCCCGAAGCGGACGAACATGCCCCGATCATTCATACCTTCCCGTCCTGCTCGCGCCCGCATAACGCCCCTCGCGCCCACCCGTGCCGGGCGCATCCCCGTTTTCCCATACCCCCGCATTCGCCAGGAGAACAACCTGCCCGCGCGCGGGCCAGTCCATCTTCACTCCATTGCGGGTGAGGATACGCTCCAGGTTCTGCGGTGAACGCAGCCGCGTCCACTTCAGTTCCTCGTTCAAATACTTCTCGGACAGCGTCGCCTCCGCCTGCTCCAGCGCCTTGATCTCCGCCCCGATCGCCTCGCAACGCGACACCATCCACAGGTAAGCCAGCGCGGCCACCCCCGCCACCACCAGCAGCGAGGCGATAGGCACCGGGAACAGATAGCCTTCCACCCGTTTTTTCCGATTGCGTTTCCTGCGTGTCTTGATCATCTCAATCTCTCCTTCTATCCTCCGGAGCGGGAACCCGCTCCGCCACCCGCAGCTTCGACGACCGGGCCCGCGGATTCTCCGCGCACTCCGCCTCCGCCGGCTGCACCGGCTTCCGCGTCACCCGCCGCACCGCCGGCAACAGGCCCTCCCACCGCTCGCCCCCTGCCTCCTGCGAGATCCACCGGCCCTCATGCTCCGTGAAAAACTGTTTTACAAGGCGGTCTTCCAGACTGTGGAAACTGATCGCCGCCATCCGACCGCCACCCTTCAACATCCGCAACGCCTCCCGCAACCCCTGCGCCACCGCGTCCAACTCCCCGTTCACTTCCATCCGAAGGGCCTGGAAACTCCTGGTGGCCGGATGCTGCCGCCCCCGCCGACCGCCCTTCACCGCCCAGATCAGTGCCGCCAGGTCCCCGGTGCCCTCAAACCGTCGAGCCTCCCGCCGAGCCACCACCGCCCGCGCGATCCGCCGGGCGTCCCGCTCCTCGCCGAACCCGCTCAGCAACGCCTGCAACGCCGCCTCCGGATAGGTGTTGACCACCTCTGCCGCCGTCAACCCCTGCCGCTGATCCATGCGCATATCCAGCGGCCCGTCGTTCATGAAACTGAACCCGCGCCCCGGCGTGTCCAACTGCTCCGATGACACCCCGAAATCCAGCACCACCCCGTCCACCTCGTTCACCCCGGCCGCCTCCAGCAGCCTCCCCATCTCCGCGAAATTCCCGCGCAGCGGGCGGAACATCCCCCCGAACCTGCCCAACCGCCGCCCGCACCGCTCCAGGGCCTCCCCGTCCCGGTCAATCCCGTAAAGCACCCCGCCCGCACCCAGCCGCTCCAGCACCGCCTCCGCATGCCCCCCCGACCCCAGCGTGCCGTCCACATAAACCCCGTTCTCCCGGACGCCGAGCAGCTCAACCGTCTCCCGCCTCAATACCGGCTGATGCATATCCATCCCCTGCACGCCGCCCCGTCACCGGGCAGGCTAGAAATCAACATACAACCCGGCCTCCACCAGACGGCCCTGATCCACCTCCCCGCTGTCCTTGCGGAAGTCCGGATTCCAAAGCTGGAATTTATCCATCGCCCCCACCATCAGCACCTGCTCCGTGATCCCGGCAAAGAGCAGCAGCTTGTCCTTGATGCGCACCCGCCCCTGCGTGTCCCAGGACACCAGATCCGCCGCCGCCCCCAGCGTCCGCGTAAACTCCATCACCTTGCGGTCCGCCAGCGAGTGCCGCCGGATTTTCTCAAGCTTGCGCGCCATCTCCGCCGCCGGCAGCACATTCAGGCAGCGCTCGTGGAAGTCCGGCAGGACGAAAAGACTCTTCGGATCCCCCACCTGCACCCGCCATACCGACGG
>CAZGBW010000052.1:0-11330 GCA_964523995.1 uncultured Victivallales bacterium
GGTTGCATTGGAGGCAACCTCGGGAATCGGGAAGGACGCGCGCGGCAGCGTGGCGGCGGCGAGCCGGTCTTGCGTCATGCCGCTGATCTGGTCGGCAGGCGGCAGGGGGTAGGCTGCCGTTTCCATCCACTGTGTCGCCGTGCCGAGCGTCTGCCCCATCGGGAGCGCGACGACGAAGGGCAGGCCGCGCGCGATGGCCTCGCCGAATTGCTCATCGTCGCTGACCCCGGCGACGCTGTGCTCGGTGTAGACCAGATCGAAGGCGACGGCTTTGGCCCCGGCGCGCTTGCAGAAATCGAGGATGTAGGCGTAGACCTGCCGCGGCCAGGGCCAGCCGATCCCGAAGAGTTCCTCGGCGGTGCCAAGGCTGTTCTGGTCAATCATGATCGTGCAGACCTGCGCCGTGGCCGCGCCGGGGCCGGCCAGGGTGCGCACACGCCAGTCCCAGAGCGGGCGCTCCATCCATGCCAGTGCACCGGCGGCATGAAGGAGAGCGCCGGCAAGCGCGGCGGCCGTGCCGATGGCGATTCCCTGAGTGGCGGGATGGCGCAGGACCTTGATCATGGTGGTTAAATACCCGCGAGGGCCTTGTCGAAACGGGCCTGCCGGGCCGGCTCGCTGGTGATGGGCGACGGTGTTCCGATCTGGCGGTTGATATCCTTGACGCGGTCCTTCGGATCCGGGTGCGTCTTGGCGAACCCGCGCGTGTCCTTCTCCAGGCGCCGTCCCATTTCGGTCAGCATGTTCGCCAGGCCGGAGGGGTTATAGCCGACACGGCCCATGATGGTGATAGCGGCGGCATCGGCCTCGGACTCGAGCGTGCGGGCATAGCCGCTGTTGACCATCTCGCCAGTGACGTCGCTGATCGCGCCCTCGAAGGCGGTGGTCAGCTCGGCAAGCTGCTTGCCACCCATGTTCTTTGCCGTTTCGGCCCCCAGGATCGTGAATGCCGAGGTCCATCTGCTTTTCTTGATGGCGCGAAGCCCGTGCTCGAGCTGGACATGCCCGACCTCGTGCGCCAGCACGGCGGCCAGTTCATCCTCGTTGCGGCAGCAGCGCAACATGCCGCGCGAGATCAGGATGAATCCGCCGGGGGTGGCGAAGGCGTTGATCTCGTCGGTGTCCATGATCAGGAAATGCCAGCCGCCGAACGTCTCCGGTTTATCGGACGAAAGCGCCAGCGCCTTGCCGAGGGTGTTGATGTAGCGGGTGGCCGCAGCGTGGTCGAAGGGCTTGTACGTCGCCAGGATCGTGGCAGCGACAGAGCGTCCGATGAAGTACTCCTGCTCGGGCGTGAGCTGCTCGAAGGCCTTGCCGACGGCGGCGGCGCCCTTGTTGATGGACTCCGCCTGTTCCTCCGAGATCTTGCCGGTGGCGACGCCGACAGAGGTTCCGACTTTCGTGATCATCTCGGTTGTCTTGCAACCGGCGAAAACGGCAGCGATGAGGATGACCGGGAGAATGGAGGCGCGTATGCTTTTCAACGGGCACCTCCTTCCGCGGGCTTGACATTGCCGTCGGTCAGGAACTGCGTGATCGTCTCGGCGGGGATGGTCAGTTTCTCCATTTTATCCACCCCGGCGAAGTCAGCGCTCTTGTTGCGTTCCTTGAACTGCTTCTCGACATCGGAGTTGAATCCCTTACCGGCGAGCGCCTGTTCCTCGCTGGAGACCGCAAGCTGGGCGTCCGGACCGCTGCCGGAGAGTGTCAGTTTCTTGGCGGTCAGGGAATTGCTGTGCATCCAGCCCTCGACACCGCCGGTTGCCGTCTGGACACGGAACCAGCCTGCCTTCTCTTCCAGGATCGAGACCTGTTCGGTGTAGGGGACGGTGGCGAGCACCTTGCTGAGGAACCCGGGGGCGGACCGGACCTGCCCGTCGCGCACTTGAACGCTCATGCGTTTGTCGCGGGCGGCAAGCGCCGGGATGGAGGCGGCGATCGCCGCTGCAACTCCGATAATCACGAATCTGCGCATCTTTGAACCTCCTGCTGATCGGAAACATTATCAACCCTATCTTCAGACTGCGGCGCATTATAAACGAAGTTGGCGCGTTGTGAATAAAAATATGAGGCTCGTCCAGAGAGCCGCGCTGCGGCCGGATTCGGAAGAGGGTGCCGGGCGACGCATCGAGACGCTGGCGGGACAGATTGTGGAAACGGACCTTACCGGACTGGTTCCTCCACCGCCCCCAGGACGTTGATGGGGTTGCCGTAGCTGGCCACTATGGGCCGGACCGCGCCCAGCGTGCGCGCGGTGGCAAACGACGACAGACGATCATGATCCCAGGATTACAGTTTTCTGTTTACAGATTCCTGAACGTTGCTAAAGTCGTTCCATCTTTAGGTTTTGTCTGGACATTCGAAGCAGTACCATCCCATGGAATCAAGCGATTCTTCTCGCGCAGAGGCGCAGAGCCGCTGGGTTTTGAATCATTCATGAACAGCGTGTTAAGAATAATTTATTCTCATCTCCGCGTCCCTGCGTCTCAGCGCGAGAACGCATGTTGTCGGTTGATTCATCCCATGGGGCGAACATAGCGGTGTTCTCATGGGAAATTCCACCACACATCGTACCATCATGATTTCCTCTGCACTGATGGGGGCGCAGCAGGTCGTGCGCCTGGTGGTCGGCATGATTCAGTCGAAGATCGTGGCGGTTCTGCTGGGGACGGCGGGGACTGGCACTTTCGGGATTTATGCTTCGCTCCTGGATATGGGGCAGAGTGTTTTCGGATTGGGGCTGGCTGGCAGCGGCGTTCGGCACATTGCCGCATCCCGTAAAAAGGATGCTAACGCCATTCCTTCCCTCGACATCCGAATTCAGCTTTGGCTTGGCGTGCTTCTTGGTTCACTGGCCGGGTTCATGATGTTCGCTTTTCGCCATTCACTCAGCCGGATGACCTTTGGTGATGTGGGTCATGCGGATGCGATCGGCTTTATCGCGGGGGCAACGGCCGCTGCACTGATGACAACCGGCTTAATGACGGCGCTGCAGGGATTGCGGCGGCTTCGTGATCTAACGTTTGTAGATATTGGCGGCTCTGTCCTGAGCGCGCTGGCGGCGATTGCGTTAATCTATTACGAACGGGAGCATGGCATCGCGCCTGCATACCTGGCGACCAGTGGCTTCTCATGGTTGATGGCCTGGTTGTTTTTTCGCCGGATCCAGCGGCAGACGGTTGGCTTTTCGTTGCATGACGTCCTGCATAAGGTGGCGAACCTGGTCAGGCTTGGAAGCGGGTTCATGTCGGCTTCGTTGTTTACCGCATTGACGGCCTATGCCGTGCGAACCTTGCTTGCGCATTATCAAGGCATCGAGACGGTCGGCCTCTACCAGGCCGCCTGGATGCTCTCGACGTTCTACTGCACAATGGTCCTGCGGGCGATGGGCACGGATTTCTTTCCCCGAATCAGCGCTTTGTCGGCAGAGCCGGATGCGTTGAACCTGCAGATCAACGAGCAAACGGAAGTTGGGTTTATCCTGGTCACGCCCGGGCTGCTGCTCGGCATGACGGCGGCGGCCCCCGTGCTGCGTATTCTCTACACGGACGCGTTTACGGAGGCGGTGGTGGTTGCGCGCTGGATGCTTGCCGGCATGCTGGTGCGGGCGGCTGGGTGGCCGCTGGCGTATGTACCGCTGGCTCTTAATCGTCCGCTTGTCACCTTCCTGACGGAAAGCCTGTTTACGGTCGTACTGGTTGGCCTCAGTGCGGTATGCATTCCCCTTTCAGGGCTGAATGGGGCCGGATACGCATTCTTTGTCACCTCGCTGGTCTATACAGCGGTCCTGCTGATAGCGTCGCGGCGGCTGACTGGGTTCTCCTGGTCAGGCACGTGCAGGAAAACGATGCTATGGACCTATTCGGCCAGCGTTGCGGTCTTTGTTCTGCTAATCGCGGGGGGGAGATGGTCGGAGACTGCAGCATGGCTGATCGCATCCATAACCTCGGTGTTCTGCGGTATTCTGGCGATCCGGCTGCTCAGGAAACCAACATGATATTTACCAGGGAATCAGAACGTATCGGGTATTCGGCGGTGACTCTGGAGTTTCCTGGGTGGCATATCGGTTCCATGCCGGAGTCCTGCCTGCGGCGCGGGTGTGGCAATCCGCTTCAATGATACACTGAGCAGAGGACTGGCTCGATAACGTACAGGGGACGAATTTCAGACGGAGTTCAATCATGAGTTTTCGGCGGCTGAAAATATCGGTGGTGACACCGACCTTCAATCAAGCACCGTTTATCGCGCAGACTCTGCAAAGCGTGCTGGACCAGAAGCTCGGACCGAGACTTCAATACATAATACAGGATGCCTGCTCGACGGATGGCACGGAAACGATTGTTCGAGGCTTCGAGGACTCCTTTCGCCAACAGGGCGTGGACTGGCGTTATGTGCGTGAAAAGGATGCCGGGCAGGCGGATGCGATCAATCGCGGCTGGCGGGTTGCAAATGGCGACGTATTGGGTTTTCTTAACTCGGATGATTTGTTCAGGCCGGGCGCCCTGCATGCCGTTCTGGATTATTTTGAAGGGAATCCGTGCGTGAAATGGGCATACGGAGGCTGGCGGTTGATCAGCGCGGCAGGGGCGCTCTACAAGTCGGTGCGCCCGACAACCTATAGCCGGTCAGCCCTGCTGAATTTCTGCAATATCGGCCAGCCCTCATGCTTCTTCCGTCGTGAGTTGCTTTCTGAAGTCGGATCCCTGGATGTGGATCTGCATCTGGCAATGGATTACGACCTGTGGCTACGCATGGCGGCACGCTATCCGGCGGGCATTATTCCTTTTGAACTGGCGGAGATGCGGTATTATGCGGCGGCAAAAAGCGCTGCATCCGCTCGCCAGCAGATGCGGGAGGTCCTATGTCTGGGAACAAAGTACAGCCGGCCCCTTGGATGGCGCCGCTGTTGCCAGTATTTCTATTATTTGCGAGGACTGGCAGTGGTGTCGATGGGGTTCGACCTTGCGCGTCGGATTGAGCGAATGGAAACCGCTGAAGCCTACGGTTCCCGAAGCGCGAAAATATAGCCGGGAGCTCTTGTGCGAATGGTAAAGTCGTCGGGTATATGGATGTCGGCAGCACGATGACCCGCGATCAGCAGTGCGTCGAACGCCGGTATTGAAACGGCATCAACGGTCACGACGGCGCGGTAGGCCGGAAAAATATTAGCGCGAGTCTGCGAGCTCATGGCCAGCAGGCTGCGGATCAAGGGGGATGGCAGATCCCGTGAATGGATAATCACCAGTGTCTTCCTTCCGGACGGGGAATTGCCGGGTCTGGTCAATTCGCGCAATACAAGATTGTCGGCGGGTATGGAGCGTGGCTGCACGACATCGGCAATGGGAACGTTGCGTCCGATCATGGGAGGCCAGACCAGGGAGGGGACGGCTACGGTGACGATTCCCAGCGTCAGTAGCCAGGGGGAGCGCATTACCCTTCTCGCCATTACGGGAAGCCGATGGATTACCGTCCACAAGACCGTCGCGAGGCCAGTATACAGCGTGATGAATACATTACGTCCGCCCCAGCCCGGCAGCTCAAAGATTCCCGTCATGGAGGAGACCGCACTGAAGACCATCACGCCCACCAGAAGACGGGCGCCCGTATGACGTGCTGGACAAGACCGGCGCAAAATACAGATTCCAAGCAGGATCAAACCGGAATAGACGCCCCATCGAGGTCCCGCATGCAGCGCATCTGCCGGCGAGAGAAAGGTGAAGATCACTTGTGCCAGTGGACTATTCCGCATAAATGACGTCCCCATGCTGTCCGTCTGCTCATTCATGGCCGCAATCACCGCCTGCGCCTGGTTCGAAATGCCGTTGAAAATGCAATAGTAGCCCAGCAGCGTCAGCGGCGGAACCAGAGCGATGCATGCGGCTGCCGCCGCGGTTTTCAGCGCCGCGACTCTTCTGGGAATGGATATGAGCGTCAAAATCAAGAGCACGGCGTTAATATACAAGGAAAAATAGCCCATGGTCATGGCGAACACGACATTGAGCGGGATACCCAGCAAGAGATTCGGGATGATGGGCTCCCCCCGTGCCAGGCGGGTGTAGAGCAGCAGCAGGGTGGGCATGCCGATAAAAGCCATGGTCCACTGGATAAAGTGGGGATGATAGGCCGTGATCGGGTAGAGAAACCAGGCGGTGCCCAGCAGGAAGTTGAGGATCAGGGCGAAACAAGGACCGCCGAGTCTGCTCCAGAATCCGAAGGAAGCGGCCAGGCAGGCAAGAAAGACAAAGTGAGGTGCCCAGCGGACCGCCTGATAAGGGTCAATTCGCCAGGGAGCGATGGATGTAACCAGCGCAAAGCCGGAAGGATATCCGTTGATGGCTTTCTGGTCGTTCAGTATCCACGAATAGAAGTTGACGAAATTGTAGCAGTCGATGCCCGACAGCGCGATGTTCTGCATGGGGTCCGCAAGGCGGATCCATACGGTTAAGGCCATGGAGATGGCCAGCAGAATGTGAATGTAGTTCTTGCCCCGGCTCTGGCGGGTCGCGCGAGGAACACGCCGCCAGCACAGAAGATTTAGTAGAGAAAAGACACCCAGAAGGACCCAGAATGTCCGTGTGGCGGAGAACCAGCCCAGCATGTCCAGGGAATATCCGGCGACCAGTGCGATGGCATTGGCGGTCAGATAGCCCATGCCGATCCGCATTCCGCGCGGCAGAGCCAGTCGTTGCCACCCCATGGGCACATACAAGACGACAAGATAGAGTACCTGGATAAGAGCGATGGTGATGGCGGTCATGACGGTTCCTGTTCCTGGTAAAGCGCGATGAATTGGCGCGCGATCACGTGGTCATCAAAGGTGCGAACGGCGTTATCCCTTGCCGCCGCACCCATTTGTCGGATTGGCGAGGGTTGTCGCAGCAGGTCGGACAGTGCCGCCGGTAGTTCCTCCGGCGATTCCACATGTCGCCCGGTCTGGTTCGGAATGATCACTTCCGTCATTCCGGAACCGGTCAGGCAGATGGAGGGTGTCCCGCAGGCCGCCGCCTCTGCCAGCGTATTCCCGAATGTCTCATAGCGTGACAGGGACACGTAGACGTCCATGGCATTGAACCATTCCGCGAGCATGGCGGCATTCCGTGAGGGGCCGAGAAACCGGAATTCCGGAGGCCGTCGGGAACGTGATTTTCCGCTGCCGAAGATGATGACATTAACAGGCCGGTTGTCTCGCCGCTCGCGAATCCAGTCGTGCAGGACCGCGAGCGTTCTGGCAATCTGCTTTCGGTCGTCGTCCAGGTCGGCTGCGCCGACGCCGACGACGAATGAAGCAGGAGGTATTCCCCATCTTGCACGCACGGATGCCCGGTCCATTGGATGAAACAGATTCGTATCTACCGGATTCGGGATAACATCGGTGGGAATGTCACGCATCGCCGGGCTTGCCCGGATCATCGTGCGAGCCCACTCGCTGGGCGTCACCAGCAGGAGATTCCGACGTCCCTGGATCGCCTCCTGTTTCCGTCTCAACGCGGTGGCGACGCGGCTCTGAAACAGGCGATGCACCTGGGGACAGTCCGCGCAAGTACCGGTGAATCCAAGGCATCCGTTGGTATAGTGACAGCCACCGGTGATCGGCCATAGATCATGCATGGACCAGATGACTCTTCGCGACGGTGGTACTTGATGGAAGAACACCGGTGGCCGGATGAATCCAGGGAGCCAATGCAGGTGCAAGACTCCTTCCGTATCCGCTAGTTGCCGGAGGAGAGGGGTGTCGTGCTGATTCCGGAAGAGCGAAAAAAAAGCGGATTTCGAGGATTTACGCACAAGAAAGTAATCGGCCAGAGCGGCACCAGCCATGATCGGGTGACGGGCTGCCCAGCGTGGAAAGGGGGTATCCACCAATGACACCAGGCGAACCTGCCATCCTTGCTTGCGCTGCGCTGCCGCCAGACGGGCGGCGACTGCCCCGGCACCTCCCAGCGTGGAAAAGGTGATATGGGTGATTGGTAATGCCTTGTCCATGGGAACCTTATTCATTAAACCGTCCTTGCTGTCAAGATCCAGTCGGTTGCTGCCGTCAATTCTCATCATGGGCGCTGTCGCCGGAAGGCGGATCTACAAACGCTTGTCGGGGGAAAAGAAAGATCGTGCATGCACGGGCGGATTCGGTTAGATTCCCCACCCATGCTCGAGATTCCAGAAAAGACGGTGTTCCTGATACCGGCATATAACGAAGCGACGAATATCCTTCCGCTTTATGACGAGATCATGGCCTGTTGTCCGGCGGCGCAGGTGTGTTTCATTGATGATTGTTCAAAAGATGAAACCGGACGAATGTTGCAGACCCTGCCTTGCTCATACCTGTCGCTGCCTTGCAATCTCCGAGTGGGCGGGGCCATGCAGGCGGGGTTCCGCTATGCGTATGAGAACGGCTACGAGTATGCGATCCGGCTGGACGGCGACGGTCAGCATCCACCGGCGGAATGTGCCCGCCTGATCGAGCGCATGGCGCGGGGGGATGTGGACATGGTGGTCGGGTCGCGCTTTCTTGGCGACCGGTCCTACACCAGCACCTGGTTCCGCCAGGCGGGTATCTTCGGGCTTGCATGGATGCTGTCCGCGGCGTGCCGGCGACGGATTACCGACCCGACGTCCGGGTTTCAAATGGTGAACCGTTCCGTCATGCACTATTTCGCGCACCAGTATCCGGTGGATTACCCGGAGCCGGAATCGCTGGCGTTGCTCAGCCGCCAAGGTTACCGGGTCTGCGAGGTGTCCGCACGGTTTCAGGCCAGGACCCACGGCCAGTCCACGATCCGGGCCTGGGGGACGGTGTATTACATGTTCAAGGTCAGCGTGGCGCTGTTTGTGGACCGCTGCCGTGCGGTTGATCCCCGGTTTGACCGGCAGCGGATCGAGGTTTAATCATGACCATACCCCAGCTTTTCTCGGCGGTCGCAGGCGTGTTGATCAGCATGGTCAGCCTGGTTGTGTTCGCCTGACAGCGTACCCGCCGTTTCAAGGCCCTTTTCTGGTTGGCCGTCGGCCTGGCGCTTGTGACGGCTGCGTTCCGTCCGCAGATGATCGAGAAGATCGGGGCGGATTCGGCGGAATTGCGCTTGCGCCTGGTGGTGGCGTTCCTGAGTTTCGCGGTTCTGACCATCACGCTGGAGGCGATCCGGATCGGGCGGATGCAGGAGCGCTACGCGTTCCTCTGGCTCATGACCGGTCTTGTGATGCTGATCGGGGCCTTGTTCCAGGACATTGCCATGGTGGTTACCCGGCTCACGGGGATGAGCTACATGGCGACGATCATGGTGGTTATGTTTGTTTTCGTGATGCTGATGCTGTTTTATCTTTCGGTGGCGCTAAGTGGCCTGCAAGTCAAGCTGTTCCAGGTTGCCCGCGAACTGGCCCTCGCCGAAGAGCGTTTGCGGCGGGCTGAACAAGCGCTCGCGCCCGCTGCAAGCATCGAAGGGCGCGATCTGGAAATAAAAAAGGAGAGGGGATCAAAAAGATGAATACGGAAGCGGTGTACCGGTTTGCCTGCGAGGCGTATGCGGCGATGGGTGTGGATGCGGAGGCGGCCCTGAAGCGCCTGGAAGGGGTGGCGGTCAGTCTGCATTGCTGGCAGGGCGATGATGTGGCGGGCTTCGAGCATCTCGGGGGGGGGCTTTCCGGGGGGGGGATCCAGGCAACGGGAAATTACCCCGGCAAGGCCCGCAATGGCGACGAGCTGCGGGCGGACCTGGATCTGGCGCTCGGCCTTATCCCTGGCCGGCACCGGCTTAACCTGCACTCGATCTACGCCGAGACCGGCGGCCACCGCGTGGCGCGCAATGAACTGAAGACGGAGCACTTCGCCGGTTGGATTGACTGGGCACGCGCGAAGGGCATCGGCATGGATTTCAACGGTTCCTTTTTTGCCCATCCGATGGCGGAGTCAGGGGCCACGCTCAGCAGCGCCGATCCGGCGGTTCGCCGGTTCTGGATTGAGCATGGCATCGCCTGCCGCCGGATCGGGGCCGATATGGGGCGTGCGCTGGGGTCGCCATCCGTGGTCAATGTCTGGATACCGGACGGCAGCAAGGATCTGCCGGCAGACCGCCGTGCGCCGCGTGAACGCCTGAAAACGTCGCTGGATGCCGTCTTTGCCGAGACCCTGGATCCGGCGTCGGCGCTGGATGCGGTGGAATCCAAGCTGTTCGGTATCGGTTCGGAGAGCTATGTCGTCGGCTCGCACGAGTTCTATATGGGTTATGCGATGCAGAACCGCAAGCTGCTTTGCCTGGACAGCGGGCATTTCCACCCGACCGAGACGATTGCCGACAAGATCTCCTCGGTTCTGATGTACGTGCCGGAGATCCTGCTCCATGTCAGCCGGGGCGTCCGCTGGGACAGCGACCATGTGGTCATCCTCTCGGATGATCTGCGCGCCATCGGCGAGGAACTGGTTCGGGGGGGGTATCTGGGGCGGACGCATATCGGCCTGGATTTCTTCGATGCCACGATCAACCGGGTGGCGGCGTGGGTGATCGGAACTCGCAATATGATCAAATCGCTGCTGCTGGCGATGCTGGAGCCTTCGGCGACCCTGCGCACGTTGGAGGGGCGCGGCGATCTGACGGGGCGGCTGGCGATCATGGAGGAGCTCAAGACCATGCCGTTCAGCGCCATCTGGAACATGTACTGCGAGCGGCAGGGGGTGCCGGCGGGCGCGGATTGGCTGGATGACGTCCGCCGCTACGAGAAGGCCGTCCAGACCGCCCGGAATTAGACCCCATCCGAAAAGGGTTTCGGATGGGGTTGATCAGGGTTCGGAGTTCAGGCATGAATCGCGCGTGCACGGCGTATGTCGTGGCATTTCCTTCGGGGACAAGCAGACGGGTCGCAAAACTGTTTTCGCTGCGCACCCATCATGGGCGGACCGCCGGATGGTCTTGTAGCAACGCGTTCGCAGATCACGCTCCTCCCTTTTCAGGATTTGGAGGAGCTTTCGGATCCCGTCTTTAGCGATGGCTTCATCAGAAAACGAATTGCGGAGGGGTTGTCCGTCTCCATAGGAACCGAAGTCCACAGGCGCTTCCGGGTTTGTGGGGGGGTATTCTATTGATGAAAGGTGCTATGAGCGTCAGCGAGAATCAATCGCATAAGCGGTTCCGGTTAAGGGTATCCGAGTAAAAAGAGAATGTATATGCACTGGATCCAATGAGAAATCCCCCGCTAAACCCGGAAGCGCCGATTCTTTCCTGTTTTTCCCCGAACCCTGAACCCACCCCTCCGGAGTAGTTCCCCTGATGCAACATCATTCCGCCCATTCACCGCTGCAATGGCCACGATAACTCCGCCAAAAAGACCTGATTGCACGA
>CAZGBW010000053.1:0-11314 GCA_964523995.1 uncultured Victivallales bacterium
GCATCGCCCATGCGCATGATCGCCCCCTCGCCAAACTCTTTCCGGATCTGCGCCAGCACATCCTCAAGGGATCCCGCCCCCGTCGCCTTTCCATCCACCGTCTTTTTTGCCATCGCCATCTCCCCTTTTCATCGCGTTCAGTTTGATCCCGGAAAAACTCGACTTCACACCGCAAGTGTGTCTTCTACCATCTTCAGCGCCGCCTGACCAGCCGCAATCTGCACCGCCGCCCTCGACCCCTCGAAACAGAAGGACTCCACACGGCTTTGACGCCCCCGGACCGCCACGGCGATATACACCCGGCCAACGGGCTTTTCCGCCGTCCCTCCCGATGGCCCGGCAATACCCGTTGTCGAGACCGCCACATCGGCGTCCAGCCTTGCCAGCACGCCCTCCGCCATGGCCACCGCCACCGGGGCGCTCACCGCGCCCGTTTCGGCAATCAGCCCCGCCGGCACGCCGAGCAGCGCCGTCTTGGCGCGATCGGCATAGGCCACCACCCCGCCCTTATAATAGGCCGAACTGCCGGGACGCGACGTGATCCAATGCGCCAGCAGTCCTCCGGTGCAGGACTCCGCCGTCGCCAGCCACCGGCCGAGTTCCGCCAGCCGCAGCGCAACCGCCGCCACGACCGCCGGATGCACAGCGCCCGGCACCCCCTCACCGGGGCTCATGCCGACGGCCCCGCATACCCGCGCGGGTGCAGGCGGTGCCACCGCCAGGCGCTTTCCACGATCGCCGCCATCCCCGTCTGCACCGGCACCCAGCCAAGCTCGCGACGAGCCTTCTCCGCGGAGGCCACCAGCCGCGCCGGATCCCCCGGTCGCCGCGGCGCGATCTCCGCCGGGATGGCGTGCCCCGTCACCGCCCGGCAGGCCTCGATCACCTCCCGCACGGAATTCCCGCAGCCCGTCCCCAGGTTGAATGGGCCGGTGACATCCCGCTCGAGCGCCAGCATGTGCGCCCGAGCCAGGTCCACGATGTGGATATAGTCCCGCAGGCAGGTTCCGTCCGGGGTATCGTAATCGTCCCCGAATATCTTCACGCTCGCCCGCTGCCCCAGCGCCACCTGCAGCACCAGCGGGATCAGATGCGTCTCCGGCGTATGGTCCTCACCGTATTTCCCGGTTGCCCCGCAGGCATTGAAGTACCGCAGGAACACCGGCTGCAATCCGTGGATCTGCCGGTGCCAGTCGAGCACCTTCTCGAACATCAGCTTGGATTCGCCGTACGGATTCTGCGGCCGCTGCGGCGTGTCTTCGGTAATCGGAACCCGCTCGGGCTGACCGTAGGTCGCGCAGGTCGAGGAGAACACGATTTTCCGGACCCCGCCAGCAATCATCGCGTCGGCCAGATGAATGCCCCCGATAACATTGTTGCCGAAATACATCTGCGGATTTTCCATGGATTCGCCGACCAGCGCATAGGCCGCGAAGTGCAAGACCGCTTCCGGCTGCACACGCCGGACAGCCCCGGCGATCGCCTCCCGTTCACATAGATCGCCCTGGATGAAATCCGCCCGCGGATCTATCGCCTCGCGATGTCCGCGTCCAAGATTGTCGAACACGGTCACCGCATGCCCCGCATCCAGCAGCATCTCGCTCGTGACGCTGCCGATATAGCCCGCCCCGCCCGTGATCAGGATTTTCATGCTTCCCGCCCCTTTCCCAGTAGCGCGACCGCCTCCTCCAGCTCACGCACGCGCTCCTTGAGTTCGGGCAGCCTCATCAGATGCGCGTGCACGCGCGTCGCCTTGCGGTGATCCATCGCGGGATATCCGGACACGAAACTGCCCGCCTCCACATCCTTCGTCACCCCCGCCTGCGCGCCCACCACGGCCCCGTCGCCGACATGCAGATGCCCCGCCAATCCGGCCTGGCCGCCTAGCTGCACATGCCGGCCAATGCAGGTGCTTCCAGAGATGCCCACCTGCGAGGCCATCACCGAGTGCTCGTCAATCTGCACGTTGTGCGCGATCTGGACCAGGTTGTCGATCTTGACCCCGTTCCCGATACGGGTCTTGCCGAACCGGGCCCGGTCAATGGTCGCGTTCGCCCCGATTTCCACATCATCGCCGATCTCGACAATCCCGAGCTGCATGACTTTCTGCCACACCCCCTGCTTATCGGGCGTGTAGCCGAAACCGTCGCTCCCGACCACCGCGCCGTCATGGAGGGTCACACGCGCCCCCAGCACACAGCGCTCGCGCACGGAAACATGCGCATACAGGCGGCAGTCACTGCCGATCACGGCCGCGTGCCCGATGTAGCAGCCCGCCACCAGGACCGACCGGTCGCCGATGACGGCACCCGGTTCAATCACACAGCAGGGTCCGACATAGACCGACTCTCCAAGGGTCACCTCCCTGCCGATCACCGCCGTCGGGTGGACCCCGGTTCCAAACCGCACTGGCGGCGGCGAGAGCAGCAGCGCCACGTCGGCGTACGCGCGGTCCGGGTTCTCGACACGGATGACCGCGCCGGGGCAGTGTCCTTCCCAATCCGGAGCCACCAGCACGGCGGAGGCCCTTGTGCCCGCCACCGCCGATGCGTAACGCGGATTGGCCAGGAACGCAAGGTCTCCCGCTACCGCCTCGGCCAGGCTTGCCAGCCCCGTGATCTCAACCGTGCCGTCCCCGGCCAGAACCCCACCGATTTTTTCCGCAATATCAGCCAGTTTCACAGGGAATCCCTATTCCTTTTCCTTTTCTTTTTCCTTCTCCTCCGAATTCACCAGCAGGGCGATCACCGCATCCGTGATGTCCATTGTCTTCTCGAAGAAGATCACGGGCGAATACCCAGCCGCTCCCGGCCCGGTCGAATCCAGCACCAGCACCAGCTTCTTCTCCGCCACCACTTTCTCGACAACCAGCCGGATATCCGCCACGACGCGGGTGCGCATCCTCAGTTCCTGGCTCGTCAATTCCTTCTGCCGCAGCGAGGCCATCTCGCGCAAATCGCGCTCCGCGCGGCGCATCTCCTCGAACTTCACCTGCGCCAGCCGCCGCTTCTCCTGCACCGCCTTTTCCGAAAGACTCACATCCTCCGCCGCTTTGCGCATGTCCTCAAACGCCTCCGAAAGCTTCTGCAGCGCGGTCACCCGCTCCTCGCGCTCGGTCTCGAAGTCCTCGACATACTTCTCCAGCACCTCCCGGTCCGCATTCGTGCGCGGGTGAAGCTTGATCAGCCGTTCCATGTCCAGAACCCCGATGTCCGCCGCCACCGCCCCGCCCGCAACCACCAAGCCGACCAACACCCCCAGCGCCATCCGCCTCATCATCCTGCTCCTTCCGTTAATAGTCATATCCAATCCAAATCACCCACTTGTCCTCATCCGTGAATTGATCATCCGCCTCCTGCGCCCAGGCCCGGTCAATCCGGATCGGGAACCCCGGCACATCCAGACGCAGCCCCATGCCGACCGAACTGGCCAGATCCTTGAAGTCCACCTTGTACTGCTCGGACCAGACGTTGCCCGTATCATAGAAAAAACCGATCCGGATGGCCTTGACCACGGGCACCGTGTACTCCGCATTCGCCATGAACAGGCTCTGGCCGCCATACGGACGGTCGGCATACCGGTCCGATCCCTCGATCGGACGGATCACCTTCGGCCCCACATCCCGGTAGCGGAACCCGCGCAGCGTGCGCCCGCCGCCCAGGAACAACCGCTCGGAAAGCGGTACCTCATCCGAATCCCCGAACGCCTCGATGAATTCAAACCGTGACCGCAGATTCAGGACATGCCCGAACCAGAGCGGGATGTACGTCGTCGTCTGCAGGCCGACGTTGTAATAATCCATATCGAACCCCATCGGCCCACCCGCCACGGTGTAGAAGACGTTGAAGCGATTGCCCCGGATCGGCACGAAGGGATTGTCACGCGTATCCTGGATAAGGCTCAGGGTCAGCGCGCTCTTGATGCGGTCTTCCTCACTCGCGAAGGTGTACGGGACCCCGGTGCCGGTCTCGAAATCAAAGGAATCCAGGAGATAGTAAGTGTTGCCATCCGAAATATCCGAGATCTCGGTCCGCTCCATCTCATACTGCAGATTGATGCGGCTCGCGTACGGTAACGCCTTCCCCAGCCGGATCGCCGCCCCCGTGCGCTTCAGGTCATACTCCGTATAGCTCCGCTCGCGCAGGTAGACATCAAAACCCAGCGATAACTGGCGATCCAGGAACCACGGTTCGGTGAACGACATCTCGTAATCCTGCCGCTTGGAGCCGAACTGGGCCCGCAGCCGCAGCTTCTGCCCGCCACCCGTGAAGTATGGCCAGCCGAACAGGTCGAAATTCCCCTGGGAGAGCTCCATGAACCCGATCAGGTTGTCCACGCTCGAGAACCCGGCCCCGATCATGAACTGGCCGGTCCGCTTCTCTTCCACATCAAAGACCAGATCACGCTCCGCCCGCAGCGATGTCTGCTCGGGCAGCACCCGGACCGAGTCGAAGAACCCCAGATTGCTCAGGCGCCGCTCGCTGCGCTGCACCCGGCTCTGGTTGTACACCTCGCCCGGATACACCAGCAGTTCCCGCCGGATCACCTTGTCCCGCGTGCGGGTGTTGCCGCGGATCACGATATTGCGGATGGAGACCAGTTCCCCCTCGCTGATCCGGAACCGCACATGCACAATCCGCTTCTCCCGGTCCGGAACCAGCACCGGACGGGCGCCCGCATTGAGATACCCGCGGTCGCCGTAATAAAGCTGCAGCCGGGTCGCCGTATTCTCGATCTCATCGAGCGAGGCGGTCACGCCGGAACGGATCGTCAGCATCGGGCGCAGTTCGGCTTCCGGGAAGATGCTGATGCCATCGAGGGTCACGTCGCCAAATGCAAACGGCTCGCCTTCCTGGACGGCCACGGTCGCGATGTCTCCCGGTTTATCAGGATCCGGCTCCGTGGTCACCGAGACATCCACCTCCATAAACCCCCGGTTCATGTAGACCCGGCGGACCGCAGACTCGATCTCCCCGAGCACATGCTGCTCATAACGCTTCTTCCGGAACCAGCGCCAGGGATTCAGCAACGAGGGCCGCTGGAGCGCCTCGCGCAAGTCCGCATCGGACACGGAACGGTTGCCGGTGACCCGGATCTGGCGCACATAGGAGGGGCGGCCCTCGTCGAACGTGAACGTCAGCCGCACCAACCCGCGCCGTTCATCCGTCACCTCGAAGGCCCAGGTGCCCGTCGCCCCGGCACGCATTTTTTTCCGATATTCGCGGATAACCGCCTGGACCGCCACACCGGCCACCTGGTCATCCACCAGATCGCCATCCGCCAGCCCCATCCATTTGCGCACTTTGGCCTGGCGGAATACCGTCACCCCCTCCACCACCGGGCGATCCACCAGCCGCAGCTTCGGCTGCACGGCGTAAATCACCCGCAACTCACCACCGCTCATCTCCTCAACGCGCACATCCGCGGTGGAAAACTGCCCCGTCTCCAGCAGTCTCTTGATATCCTGCGCTGCCGAGGCCGCGCTGAAGGAATCCCCGACAACCGCCCGCACATGCGCCCGGACAAAGGCCGCATCGCTGCGGCCCATTCCGCGCTGCTCCACCTGGATATCCCGGATCACCGACGCAAAGGCCGGACGACCGCACAGCGCCAGCACACACACCGCCACCGCCATCCTCGCATAATCCATTCTCATTCCGGCACCTCATCCACTTCGACCTGCGGTCCCGCGTAACCGTCAACCCCATGCTCGCGATCGCGGAAACGCGTATAGCGTTCTTCAAAGTTGAGCTTGACCTCGCCCGTCGGCCCGTTGCGCTGCTTGGCCACATCCACAATCGCCAGCGTCTCGTCCTCGTAGTTCTCCGAGCCCGGATACTTGCAGGGACGCCGCAGCATCAGCACCACATCCGCATCCTGCTCGATCGCCCCCGAGTCCCGCAGATCGGACAGCTTCGGCCGACCGTCCGAACCGGAACGCTGATCCGGGGCGCGACTCAGCTGGCTGAGCACCAGCACCGGCAGATTGAGCTCCTTGGCCATCGCCTTGAGGTTCGACGATATCGCCGAGGTCTCCAACTGCCTCCCCTGCCTCGCGTACTCGCGGCAATTCAGAAGCTGCAGGTAGTCGATCACGATCAGCGACACACCGTATTTCTTCTTCATCCGGCGCGCGCGCGCGCGCAGTTCCATCACATCCAGGCCGCCGGTGTCGTCCATGTAGATCTTCGCCTTCTGCAGCACGGAGGCGGCCTGCACCAGCCGTCGGTGGAAGTCGTCGGACACAAAGCCCTGCGCCAGGCGGAACCCCGGGATCTCGGCGTGACAGCAGAGCATCCGCTGGACCAGCGAGGCATAACTCATCTCCAGACTGAAAATGCCGACCGGCCGACCGCAGCCATCCGGATCCCGCGTGCCAAGCGCGACATGCTCCGCGATGTTCATCGCCAGTGATGTCTTGCCCATGGATGGACGGGCGGCCAGGACCACCATCTCCGCGGGCCGCAGGCCGATCAGCACCGCGTCCAGGTTCGTGAATCCCGTCGAAATCGCCGTGCCAAGACCCCGCTTGGTCTGGAAGACCCGCTCGACATGGTCCATCACCTCGCGGACCGCGTCGCTCCAGATCGCCACGCTGCCGTGCTGGTTCTCCGTGATGTTCAGGAAATTCTGCTCGACCTCGCTCAGCAGCCGGTCCGCGAACTGCTCGGGATCGTAACAGGCGGCCTCCGCATCGCGCGCGCAGTTGATGATGGCGCGCAGCAGGAACTTCTGGCGCACGATATCAATGTAGTACTCGGCGTGCGCCACCGTCGGCGTGGAGTCCACCAGCCGCTCCAGATAGAGCTCGCCGCCGGACTTCTCCAGCTCCTGGCGCTCCCGCAGGTGGCTGCCCAGCGTCAGCAGGTCGATCGCCTGCCCGTCCTTGACCATCTGCAGCATCGCGCCGTAGATCGTCCGGTGGCCCGGCACAAAAAAGGACTCCGGCACCATCTGGCTCTCAATCGCCAGATCCATCACCCGCGACGATTCCAGCAGGATGGCCCCAAGCACACCCCGCTCCGCCTCCTCGCTATAGGGCGGTTGACGGTCCGCCCTGGCGATGGGCTTTTCTGCCCCCAAGTCGCGGACCATATAGACCTACTCCTCGACGACCCATACCTTGATCGTCGCTTCCGCTCCGGCCGCCAGCCGGATTTTCACATCAAAAACCCCAAGTTCCTTGATGTTCTCCGGAACCTCAATCTTGTCCCGCTCGATGTCGAACCCCTGCACCTTGAGCGCCGCCGCAATATCCGCGGCCCCGACGGACCCGTAAAGATGCTCGCCGTCACTGGTCTTCATCGCCAGGGTTACCGAGACACCCGCCAGCTTCGAGACCGTCACCTGCGCGGCCGCCATGGCCTCGCGGGCCGCCGCCTCGCGAACGCGCTGCTGCTTTGCCAGCTGCCGCCGGGTCGCCTCCGTGACCGGGGCGGCCAGCTTGCGCGGCAACAGGAAGTTGCGGGCGTAACCGTCCTTCACCGTCACCACGTCACCCTCGTTCCCCAGATCCTTCACCGTCTCCATCAAAATGACTTCTTTTGCCATGATCCCGTCCTTGCTGCCTGCCTTCAGGCCATTATCCCAATATTGCGGGCGCGACGCACCGAACGCTTGATTTGCCGCTGCTGCTTCGGGCTGGCCCCTGTCAGCCGTGCCGGCAGGATCTTCCCGAACTCCGTCACAAACCGCCCCAGGAGATCGTAATCCCGGTTGTCAATCGCCTTCACTCCGTCCAGGCTGCGGCGCTGCTTCAAGGCACCGATATCCACGCGGTCCCGATCCCGATCCCGCGACTCCCGCCGGTCTTCCCGGCCCATATTGTTCATTCTAGCCATTTTCCTCTTCCTCTTTCCATAAACACCCGTTCACCGCTAAAACGGCAGATTATCCGTATCTGCCGACAGCGATTCCCGACCGTCCTCATCCGCTTCTCCCGTTTCCTGCCCACCGCCAAAGGCCGCAGGCGCCTCCTTCAACGCCCGGCCCCCATCCACCGACAGCCCCTTTACCGCCGCCGGCAGCTCACCGTCCTGCACCGCCGCCCCGCCGCGATTGCCGCCATCCCCCAGAAACTGAACCCGCTCGGCCACCACACTCAGGCGGTTGAACTTCTGGCCGTCCTTTTCCCACTCGTCGTACTTGAGCCGCCCTTCGACAAAAACCGGGCGTCCCCGCTTCAGGTACTGACCGCAGTTCTCCCCCTGCTTGCCCCAGACGGTTACGTTGACAAAACAGGTTTCCTCGTGCTCCTGCCCGTCTGCCGACCGGTATCGCCGGTTCACCGCCAGCCGCAAATCCGCCACGGCCATCCCCGAGGGCGTGTAGCGCACTTCCGGATCGCGCGTCAGATTCCCCATCAGCAGCACTTTATTGAAATTAGCCATAAAAAAACCTCCAGGCACCATCAGACATCTGCCGCCGGGCGCTCCTTCACCCAGTCCATGCTCTGTCCATCGCCGCAGGTAATCTGCACCCGGAACACATCATCGCTCAGGCGGTAGCGGGCCCGCAACGGGGCCACCTTGTCACCGGCCAGCTCGAAAACCGTGCGCACAAAAACGCCCGAGCGCTGCTTGTCCAGCGGCCGCGCGAACTCACGACGCCCGAGCTTGCGGACACCCAGCACCCTGCCGCCCTGACGCTCGATCTCTGCCAGCACGTGCGACCTCGCCGCCTCCAGCTCCTCGTCGTTCAGCAGCTCCGGGAAAATAAACAATCCTTCGTATGTATTCAATGTCCCCACTCCTGTTCTTACTCTGCCTTCTCATCCGTTCCGGCCACCGCATTATATCGACTCATGGCCCGCTCAACACCCCACTTCAGAATCATCTCCACCGCCTCCGCCGCCCGTGCAACCGCCTCCACCGCCCGCTCCCGTTCCGCACCGGCCAGCGGCCGGAGCACATGCGAGATCATATCCTGATCCCCGGCCCCCCGGCCAACCCCGATCCGCACCCGCACAAACCCGTCGGTTCCCGCATGGAGGATGACGGACTCCAGCCCCTTGTGCCCCCCGCTACTCCCCTTCGGGCGGATCCGCAACCGCCCCGGCTCCAGATCCGCATCATCCACCACCACCACCAGGTCCGCCACGTCCATCCGGTGCCAGCGCAACCAGGCCCCCACCGCCTCGCCGCTCGCATTCATGAACGTCAGCGGCTTCATCAGGGCCACCGGCTCTCCCGCCAGAACCCCCTTCGCCACCGCCGCCCGGAACCGTGAACTCCCGCGGAACCCTGCCCCTGCCCGCCGTGCCAGCTCATCCGCCACCGCGAACCCCACATTGTGGGGCGACCCCTCGTACTCCGCGCCAGGATTGCCCAGCCCAGCCACCAGCTTCACAACTACTTCTTCGCCTTGGCCGCACCACCGGCCGGGGCCTTGCCCGCCGCACCACCGGCCGGGGCCTTGCCCGCCGCACCCGCCGCCGGGGCCTTGGCCGCACCCGCCGCCGGAGCCTTGGCCGCACCCGCCGCCGGAGCAGCCTCGGCAGCGACGGCCTCAACCGCCTCCACCTTCTCCGCCCCCGGCAGGACAACCGACGCCACCACCACATCTCCAGCCGTGACGGCCTTCAGCCCGGCAGGCAGCTTGAGATCCGAAACAAACAGGTGTTTTCCAACATCAAGGCCGCTGACATCCACCGGAATGGATTCCACAATATCCCCCGGCAGGCACGACACTTCCAACTCCGAAAGCATTTGCTCCAGAAGACCGCCAGCTTTGGCTCCAATCGGCTCGCCCACCAGATGAACCGGCAGCCTGAGCTCGATCCTCTTGTTCATCGAGACCGCGATAAAATCAGCATGCAGGATGCTGCCATCCAGCGCATCATGCTGCACGGCCTTGATCAGCACCTTGCCGGGGGCCCCTCCATCAATCTCGAGATCCATCACCAGATGCTCGCCGTGCCGCTTGAGCATCAGCGCGAAACTGTGAGCATCCAACTGGATCGATCGGTTCTGTTCCCCGCCGTAAAGCTCCGCCGGAACCTTCCCCGCGCCACGCAACCGCCGCGCCACTGCCGACCCCGCCGCCTTACGCGACTCCGCCTTCAACACCATTGCTACTGCCATTGTATTCCAACCCCTCTCACTCTCTAAACAGCGTCGTTACCGAACGACATTCATGAATCCGCAGCATTGCCTCTCCCAGCAGCTCGGATACCGTAAGCACCGTCACCGGATAATCACCCGGATCCACCCGCAGCGGCACCGTGTCCGTGATCACCAGCTCCTGGATCGGGGACGCCTTCAACCGCTCCAGCCCCGTCTCCGTCAGCGTCGCGTGACTCACCGCCGCATACACCGCCACCGCCCCATTCGCCTGCAACAGCTTTGCCGCCGAACAAAGGGTTCCCGCCGTCGTGGTCATGTCGTCTACCATAATCGCCGTGCACCCGTCAACACTGCCCATCAGCGAAAACGCCTCCACCTCATCGGCCGCCAGCCGCTGCTTGGCCACCACCGCCAATCCGCACTCCAGGCTCTGGGCATACGCGTAGGCCGCCTTCACCCCGCCCGTGTCCGGGGCCACCAGCACCGGATTCTTCAACCCCTTCGACCGCAGATACTGGACAATCACGGGAAACGCGTACAGGTGATCGACCGGGATGTCGAAGAACCCCTGGATCTGCTGCGCGTGGAGATCCAGCGTCAGAATCCGGTTCACCCCCGCGGCCACCAGAAGGTTCGCCACCAGCTTTGCCGTAATCGGCACCCGCGGCTGATCCTTGCGGTCCTGCCGTGCATACCCGTAATACGGCAGCACCGCCGTGATCCGCTCCGCCGAGGCCCGCTTCATCGCGTCCACCATGATCAGCAGTTCCATGATCATCTCGTTGGGTGGATAGCTGAGCGACTGCACCACGAAGACATCCTTGCCCCGGATGTTGTCGCAGATCTTGATAAAGACCTCCCCGTCCGGGAACCGCCGTATATCGACATTCCCCAGTGGCGCGCCGATGTAATCGGCGATCTTCGCCGCCAGCGCCGGATTCGCGTTTCCTGCGAATATCTTCATTTTTGCTTCGCACTTGCCGTTCACTGCCTGCTCCCCAACTCGCCTTGTGCCGCCATGGTTGCCCGACCTGGAATTGAACCAGAACTAAGGGCTTCAAAGACCCGTGTGCTACCATTACACCATCGGGCAGCGACAAGCCCGCCAGACCGCCGTGGCACAATCCACCCGCCGGTTCCAATTATTTTTCCAACCAAAAGCCGCTATTTCTATACCTCTCCGCCGCTAAAGTCAAGAGCGAGAAATTATAACCGCAATGACAGGCCTCCCGCCTATTCCGGAGCCCCGC
>CAZGBW010000054.1:0-11202 GCA_964523995.1 uncultured Victivallales bacterium
GGCGGCGTCGGTCAGGTGGTGGCGCATAAATGCGCCGCCGTTTCGGATGTGTTCACGGAGATCCTGCTGGCAAGCCGCACAAAGGAAAAGTGCGATGCCATTGCCGCCGATGTCCGTAGACGCCACGGCGTCAGTATCGCCACGGCACAGGTGGATGCCGATAACAGCGCTGAAACCGCAGCGCTGATGCGTCGTTTCAAACCGGAAATCGTGATCAATGTGGCGCTGCCATACCAGGATCTGCCGATCATGGACGCCTGCCTCGAGACCGGCGTGCACTATCTCGATACCGCCAGCTACGAGAAGAAGGAAGTGGCCCACTTCGAGTATTCCTGGCAATGGGCTTATCACGACCGTTTCAAGCAGGCCGGACTCACGGCGATCCTGGGTTGTGGTTTCGACCCGGGAGTCTCCGGAGTCTTCACCGCCTGGGCCGTCAGGCACCATTTCGATGAAATCCATTATCTCGATATCGTGGACTGCAATGCCGGCGATCATGGTCAGGCATTCGCCACCAATTTCAATCCGGAGATCAACATCCGCGAAGTCACCCAGAAAGGCCGTTTCTTCGAGAACGGCGCCTGGCACGAGACCGCGCCGCTCGCGATACACAAGCCGATTGACTACCCCGAGATCGGTCCGAAGGAATCCTACCTGCTGTATCACGAGGAGCTCGAATCGCTGGTCAGATTCTTCCCGACACTGAAACGCGCGCGTTTCTGGATGACTTTTTCCCAGAACTATATCCGGCATCTGGAAGTGCTGCAGAACGTCGGCATGACCCGCATTCATCCCATCCGCTATCAAGGACTGGACATAGTCCCGCTCCAGTTCCTCAAGGCCGTCCTGCCGGAGCCGGCCTCGCTGGGTATCAGCTATCACGGGAAGACGTCCATCGGCTGCCAGATCCAGGGGATCAAGGATGGCCGGGTGAAGACGCTCTTCGTCTACAACAACTGCGACCACGCGGAGACCTACCGCGAAATCGGCGCGCAGGCGGTTTCCTACACCACCGGTGTTCCGGCCATGATCGGCGCGAAAATGCTGCTGGATGGCCACTGGAAGAAACCAGGTGTATTCAATGTCGAGCAATTCGATCCCGATCCGTTCATGGCGGAACTGGGCCGCTACGGTCTGCCGTGGCACGAGCTGGTCAACATTCCGCTGCCACACGAGTACAATACATGATGCCCGACATGGATTTCTCCAGGATACCCTCTCCCTGTTTCGTGCTGGATGAAGCGCTGCTGCACAGCAACTTGGAGATTATAAAGCGTGTCCAGAACGAATCCGGCGCGAAGATCATCCTGGCGCTGAAGGGCTTCGCGCTGCAGGAGGCCTTTGGTCTCATTCGCCAGTATCTACCGGGCACCACCGCCAGCTCGCTGAACGAGGCGCGTCTCGGACGGGAGGCCTTCGGTGGCGAGGTCCATGCCTTCGCGCCTGTCTATCTGCAATCCGAAATGGAGGTGCTGAAGGGAATTGTCTCGCACATCACCTTCAACTCGCTCTCCCAGTGGGAGCGCTTCAAGTCCGATATTCTCGACAACCACATCTCGGCCGCCATCCGCATCAATCCGGAGCATTCGGAAGTGGCCACGGATTTGTACAATCCCGGCATCCCCGGCTCGCGTCTTGGAGTGCCCGCCGACGAGTTGGGCGGAAAGCTGCCGGACGGGATCGAGGGCCTGCATGCCCATGTCCTGTGCGATTCCGGCGCGGATGCGCTGGAGCGGGTGATCGCGTCGCTGGAGAGCAAATTCAAGCCGCTGCTGCGGCAGGCCAAATGGCTGAATCTGGGCGGCGGGCACCTGATTGCACGCAAGGGTTACGATACCGCGCTGCTGATCCGCCTGCTGCGCCGCTTGCGCGATGAATACGGGCTTGAGGTCATTCTCGAGCCCGGTGCCGGCGTGGTCTGGGAGACCGGTGTGCTGGTCGCCCGCATTGAAGACCGCGTCGAGCATCGCGGCATCCGTACCCTGATGCTGAACGTCTCTTTCGCCGCCCACATGCCGGATTGCCTGGAAATGCCATACAAGCCCCGTTTGCGTGGCGCACGCGATCCGAAGCCCGGCGAAGCCGGCTGGCGGCTCGGCGGCATGACCTGCCTGGCTGGTGATTATCTCGGCGATTATGTTTTCGAGCAGGAACCGCAGGTCGGCGACCGGATTGTCCTGGAGGACATGATGCATTACACCATGGTCAAGACCACCATGTTCAACGGCGTGGCCCATCCGTCCATCGGGATATGGCGGGAGAACGGCACGTTTGAATGCGTCCGGACTTTCAGCTACGAGGACTATCGGAGCCGCATCGGCTGAATGCCGCCGCCGAGCGTCCCGCCAGTACACCGGTCGAGAACGCGGCCTGCAGGTTGTAACCGCCGGTGTCGGCTGCTACATCCAGAACCTCGCCCGCCATGAACAGCCCTGGAACCAGCCGCGATTCCATGGTTTCCGGCTGGACCTCGTCGAGGGCCACGCCCCCGGCGGTCACGATGGCCTCGGCCATGCCGCGATGCCCCTTGATCTGCAGTTCCATTCCCTTCATCCAGCGGACGAGCCGTGTCCGCTGTTCCCCCGGCAGCCGCCCGCCGGGCATCAGCCCCCGGATACCGGTCTCCGCCAGGCAGGTGGCGACCAGAGGTTTCGGCAGCAGCCCCCTCAGCAGGCTGCGCATGGGCTCAGCGGCCCTGGCTGCCAGATCCCGTTCCAGCCTGGCGCGCAGTTTCTCCTCGCCCAGGGCGGGTTTCAGATCCACCAGCAGGCGCGCCTTCCGCCCGTCCGCCAGCGCCGCCACCACCCTGCCGCTGAGGGTTAGCACCACCGGCCCGCTGACCCCGTGCGCTGTGAAGCTCATTTCGCCGAAGCAGCGATCTGCCACGGTGTCGTTTTCCAGCAGCGTCACCTGCACGTTCTTCAGACCGAGTCCGTCAAGGTCCCTGGCAGGGGCCGGTGTGGTTTCCAGCGGCACTAGCGCCGGACGCGGAGTCACGATGCGGTGCCCTGCTTCCGCCGCCATCTGGAACCCGTCCCCCGTGGACCCCGTGGCCGGATACGATGCCCCGCCGGTGGCGAGCACGACCGCACGGCAGGCGATCCGTCCCGCCGCTGTTTCCACGCCACTGATCCGTCCGTGTTCCGACAGCAGCCGCCGCACTTCGCACCGCAGCACGGTTTCCACACCTTGACGCCGGACCCAGTTGGCCAGTGCCTTGACCACGTCCGGGGCCCGCCCCTCCGCTGGAAAGACTCGTCCGCCGCGCTCGGTTGCCAGCGCGATGCCCTCCGCCTCGATGAATGTCATCAAGGCCTCGGAGAAGAACGCGTCAAAGGCAGGGCGCAGCCAGGTGCCCGCCGTGCCGAAGTGCGACTCGAACGCGGCGCGCGGTTCGATGTTCGTGAGATTGCAGCGGCCTTTCCCGGTAATCGCCAGCTTGCAGCCCGGTTTCGGCATCTTCTCCAGCAGCAGCACCCGCGCGCCCGCTGCCGCCGCGGTCCCGGCCGCCATGAGGCCCGCCGCTCCTGCCCCGATCACCATGACGTCCGCATCCCGCACGCGTTCCTCGCTTTCGCCCGTCCGCCGCGTCAAAACACGATCGGCGCATAGACATCGCGGCCCGCCAGCTTCGCCCGGCCGTTCAGGAAGGCCAGCTCGATCAGGAACTGGATCTGCACCACCACGCCGCCCGCCTTCTCGATCAATGCCGCCGAGGCGGCGGCCGTCCCGCCGGTGGCCAGCAGGTCGTCGATCAGCACGACGCGGTCACCGCGCGCAAAGGCATCCTGATGAATGCTCAGCGACGCGGATCCGTACTCCAGCTCGTAGCTTTCCGTGTAGGTCCGGTACGGTAGTTTTCCCGCCTTGCGGATCGGCACCAGCCCGAGCCCCAGCCGGTCGCACAACACGCCCCCGAAGAAGAACCCGCGTGCGTCAATCGCGGCCACTTTCGTCACCCCTTTACCGGCGAGCTGCTTCTGGAACAGATCCATGGCGTACTTGAAAAGTGCCGGGTTCTGCAGAATCGGGGTAATGTCCTTGAACAGGATTCCCGGCTTCGGAAAGTCAGGAACATCGCGAATCGCCGCCCTCAGATCATCCACGGTCATCTTGTCTCCTCCTTTTGTTTAGTACACTTCGCGCTGAAGGCCGTGCACGGCCATCCGGAATCCCAGCAGCATCAGCAGCAGCCACGTTCCAACCCCGAACAGCGGTACCCAGAGGCCCCAGTCGGTAAAGGTCAGGACGGATCCGCTCCCGCGCATGGCCATCCAGATCTGGGGTGCCAGGGGATGATGCAGCATGAATCCGGCAAAAATGGCTTTGACCTGCGACGGGGATGCGTCAGCCCCGCTTGCCATCAGGCCGGTCAGCAGCCCGCCGATCATCGGCAGCGCCATCCCCCACAGGAAAAGAACGGCACCGGATGCCAGGTAGGCGCTCAACGACCGGCCGAATAACCCGGAGAGCCCGAGGGCCAGCGACGACAGCGTCAGCCCCGCCAGCAGATTCAAGCCGAAGCACACCGGCATCACCCAGGGGGCAAGACCGCCCCAGAGTGCCGCCACCGCCACAAACGGCAGGGTCAGCACGCCGAGCCAGAGCGTGAACATCCAGGCACCGAACAGCTTGCCGCGCGCGATCGCCGCCGGTCCGAGCGGCGAGTTCACCAGGGCCGCATACGTCCGTTGCTCGCGCTCCTGCGAGATGCGCTGCGCCGCCGCCAGGGGCGAGAGGATCACCAGCAGGCCGGCCTGGCAGAATATCGCGCACATGGCGGTCATCATGCCGACATTGCCGGGGTCCGTCTGCTGGCTTTTCAAGGCGCTGGCGATGGACAGCAGGCAGATCAGCATCGGCATGGCCAGGAAGAAGAGCGCGATCACCCACAACCGCCGCTCGCGTACCCGCACGCGCAGATCCAGCCAGTACAGTGCATTCATCATGTCGCCTTCCCCCCGTTCAGGACCTTGAGGACCACATCGGCCAGTCCGGTATCCAGCCGCCGGAACTCCGTCACGAGGACGCCTGCCAGCACCGCCGTCCGCAGGAATGCGCCCGCCTGGTTCTCATCCGTCGCCGTGATGTCAACCCCGCCGGCGACCGGCACGGCTGCTGCCCCTGCCGCGTTCAAGACGGCCAGCGCGGTGTCGGGTTGCCCGCACTGCAACCGCCACCGGCATCCCCCGAGTCCGTTTTTCAAGGCATGCCGGTCAAAGAACGTCTGTCCGGGGACCGCATGCACCCATTGTCCCTGGTCCATGATGCCGAACCGGTCCGCCAGCTCTTCAAGCTCCGGCAGGATGTGCGATGATATCACCACGGTCCGTCCCAGCTCGGTAAGATTCCGCACGATGCCCAGAAGCTCCGCGCGCGCCCTCACGTCCAGTCCGGCCGCCGGTTCATCGAGCAGCAGCAGCGGGGCATCCAGCAGGAGCATCCGTCCCAGCGCCAGGCGCCGTTGCCAGCCCGCCGAGAGCGATTCCACTTCCGCATCCATCCAGGGTCCCAGGCCGAGCACGTCCACGGCCATTTTGAAATGCACGGAGTTCTCTGCGCCCGGCAACTGGTGGACCTTGGCGAAGAAACGCAGGTACTCGCTGCAACTGATGTCCGTGTAAACCCCGAGCGGGTCCGGCATCAAGCCGATCCGCCGGGCGGCTACCGCTGGCTGGCCCGTCACGTCACACCCCTCCATCAGTACCCGTCCATGCTCCGGCCGCAACAACCCGGCAATCAGTTTCAGCAGCGTTGACTTGCCCGCCCCGTTGGGCCCCACGAGCCCGAAGACCTCGCCGCGCCGCACATCCATCGAAATGGAGCGCACCGCCTCGACGCCGTTCGGATAGCGCTTGCGGAGCCCCTCCAGGCGCAGTAGCACATCCTGACCGTCGTCGGCCAGCGTCAAGGACATTGCATCACCCATATTACACGTCCTTTCGTCACCGCGTTGTCCCAGACCGGCATGACCCGCGGCTGCATATCCCGCTTCCAGGCCACCACCACCCGGTCATACGGCGGCAAGGGTTCCTGCGGCGGATGGTGATGCGCCGGATTCCGGCAGGGCTCGGACCTCTGCCAGTGGCTGTACACGTCGTGCAGCGCGGATGGCAGTCCGGGCAGGGATTGCTTGTAGTGTTGCTCGACCGTCAGCGGATCCCGCCGGTCTCCCGCCTTCATCGGGCCCAGATCCCGCCAGACGCCAGCCTCCAGCACATAGACACCGTCGACATCCTCCAGTGCCTTCACCTGCCGGATGCCATCCATGGTTTCCATTGCCACCGGGGCCTGCGCCGGTTCAAACCAGCCCGCCTCCAGTTTCAAGGTCACTCCCGTCATCTGGCGCTCGAAGCGCACTCTGTTCCCGCTCGCGGTGTGCCTGGAATCCAGTCGTGCCCACCAGCCGTCCAGGGCGCCCTGCCGCGTCTGGTAGACGACCGCCTCCGGCGGAAGGACCCATTCCGGACGCCCCGGCGTGAAGGTCATCGCCGAGGCCACCACCCGGCAATGCATCTCCGGCCAGTCCCGCATGAGGAGCCGGTACTCGGTCACATCCGTCCGCGAGCGCCGGTCCAGCAGCAGGGACCCGCCCCCGAAAATGGCCGCCGAACAGAGGATGGTCCACGCCGGGAGCAGCCACCAGATCACCGTCCGCTGTTCTCCCTTGAGCCGTCCGAAGACCACGGCCAGCGCCAGCATGACGCCGATGCTGTAGACCAGCAGTCCCGCGATCGTCCAGCACAGGTAGTAGCCCCGGTCGTGACGGAAAAGATCGCCTTCGTTCTCAAAGACGCTTTTATCGGGCGCGGTGTTGACGGAGCCGGGCTTCGTCTCGGGGAAATGCAGCGACCGCAGCGAGAAATTACCGCCACTGTTCCAGTCCCCGTGTGTCACGCCTGCCGCCACTGCATATCCCTCCGCCCCCGTCCCGAGTGTCGTGCGGATGCGCTGGACCAGGCCGGTCTCGCCGGAGAAGCGAATACCGCTGAGCAGCAGCCTCCGCGCCAGCGCCTCCCGTCCTTCCATCTTCCGCCAGAGCGCCTCGGTGAACCAGACGCCCTTCACCTGGCGGTAGGCATGCGGGGAGTCGGGAAGATCGCCGACACGATCGATGGTCCCGTTGCGCGAGGACAGGCTCTTCATCGCCTCGTCATTCTCATCGGTCCCCACCAGCAGCCGATCCGTCTCGGTCAATGTCCGCAGGGGCAGGACCGAGCGATACAGGACGAGCCCTCCCGCATCGCGGATCTCGCAGCGCCCTGCCAGGGCCGGGCCTTTCGCGTTGGACCAGCGGTGGCCCCGGCTCCACTGGAACTGCGCGGCGGCAGGCAGCACCACCGGTACCCGCTGCGGCAGCGCCGCCAGTGTCCATTCCTCCTCGGCGACCGTGCGGCGCGGCGATACCGACGGGATGATGGCTGGCGGCACCTTATCGGCCCAGGTCATTTCATCCGGCTGCAATACCGAATACAGTAGACGGACGGTCAGGGGCTCCCGTACCGCGGCTCCCCCGGTTGGTCCGCCAATGACCAGGTCCCCCTCGTATCCCCGGTTCACCTCGAGCTGCTCAATGGAGATCCCATAGGTGTTGCCGGTGCGTGACTCCACGGCCCATCCGGGGACAAACTCCACCGTGAGCGGCGTTTTCCCCTCCACGGCCAGCCAGTCCGCCCAGGGTTCCCCCTGCGCGGGCGCCAGGCTGAGAAGGATTGCGGCTATCGCCGCGGTGGCACCCCTCTTCATCCGGCACGCCGCGGGATGCTCCTTGAGATCCGCAAGGCAGGAGGGATCGGCCAGCACGCCGTTGTGGAAGGTGACGCCCTCCGCCCGTAGCAATTCCAGTTTCCGCCGCAGGGACTTCCCTTCCGTGGCCCCCTGGTAGCCGCCGGGCTTCAGGTCCGTCCGGATCACCCGGTGGCAGGGGACCTCCGGTGCGAATGGATTGCGCTTCAGCGCCTGCCCGACGGCCTGTGCCGAACGGCATCCGGTCGCCTCGGCCAGCGTCTTGTACGTAACCACACGTCCTGCCGGAATGCGCCGCAGCAGATCGTACAGCCGTGCGGCGAATGCCGTCGGTTCGTTCCTGCTCGTCGGTTTCATATCGTGATCGCCACCTTTCCTGCCGTACCAGGCCTGTCTTCCACGAAGCGAGGCATGCAAAGCCCGCCGACGGATCGGCGCAGGGCCTCCTCCAGCGCCACCGCTGCTGCACGGTCCACGCGGAAATGCGGGATGCCTGCCACGGGATCGCACAGGAACACATAATACGGGCGCACCCGGCAGCGTTGCAAGGCGCAACATAGCTCACGCATCACGTCCAGCCGGTCATTGATCCCCTTGAGCAGCACGGTCTGGTTGGAGACCGGGATGCCTGCATCCACCAAGCGTTCGCAGGCGGCGACCGCGTCCGGCGTCAGCTCCCGGGGGTGGTTGAACTGCGTGTTGAGCCAGAGGGGCCGGTGCTGTCGGAGCATGTCAACCAGCTCCCCGTCAAGGCGCATCGGCAGCACTGCCGGTGCACGGCTGCCGATGCGCACGGCCTCCACATGGGGAATGGCCAGGAGGGCGCCCAGCAGGGCATCCAGCGCGGCGGTTTCCAGCAGCAGCGGCTCCCCTCCGGAAAGCAGGACTTCCCGGATGCCGGGGCGGGCGGCGATATAATCCACGGCCGCCTCGAACGATTGCCGTCCCCGCTGCATCTCCGGCATCTCCAGTGTGTTCTTGCGGGTACAGTGCCTGCAAGCCATGGCGCAGGCCGTGGTCATGACGATCAGCGCCCGGTCGGGGAACCGGTGCAGCAGCCCCGGGACGCCGGTCTGCGTGCGCTCGGCGTACGGATCGGCAGTCCCTGCCGGATCCTCGTCCAGCTCGCGCGGGTCGGGCAGGCACTGGCGCAGGATCGGATCGCCCGGATCGTTCCAGTCGATGAGATCAAGTACGTACGGTACCGCATTGAAGCGGTACCGCCGGACCACGGGTTCCAGCGCCTTCCGGTCAAACAGGCGGCCCCGGGCCGTGAGCAGCCCGGCGAGATCGTCCAGCCCCGCGACCTGGTTGCGCAACTGCCAGCGCCAGTCGTTCCAGAGATCGCCTGGTACCTGCTCCTTGAACACGCCGACACCTTTCATACCATCTTCCTGCACAGGGCGGGGGCGCCGCCCGTGCCTTTCCCGTGTTATCCAGCGACGGGGCCGGACAAATCGCCGATCCGCAGGTCGGCAATCGAGGCCCGCACGAGGTCCGCCTGTGCCAGTGCGGCAGGAGGGAAGGAGGACGCCACCGCGATGCAGCGCATCCCGGCGGCCTTGGCGGCGGCCACGCCGTTTACCGCGTCTTCAATCACCGTGCAGACGTCCGGTGTCATCCCGAGCCGCTGTGCCGCCTTCAGGAAAATATCCGGATGCGGCTTGCGCCGCTCCGCATCCTCGGCGCTGACCACCGCGTCCCAGGTTCCGGGCGGGAGTCCGATCTTGTGCAGGTTCGCGTCGATCTTGATGCGGTCCGCGCTCGACGCCACCGCGCAACGCCGACCGGCGGACCGGCAGGCGTTGACAAACGCCACCGCGCCGGGAAAGGCGTTCAGCCGCGCCGGGACCATCTCCAGATAAAGGGCGTAGGTTTCCGCCTTGGCCTCCGCGATATCCAGCGTCATCCCGTACTGTTCAGCGACCCCGCCGATATACCGGTTTTCACCAGCCCCCACAAACGGAAGAAAATCCTCCTCCCGGACCGCCCTGCCGCGCCGCCGGAACATTTCCATCGCCGCCGCGCAGATCAGCGGCTCGGAATCCGTCAGCACCCCGTCCATGTCGAAAATCACCGCCTGATTCATAACCCGTCCCTTTATTACCCGGACTTGTTTTAGCCCGGCACAAGATCAAGAAGGTTCAACGTGGACAGTCACGTCACCAATACGGTGTTGAGAGGCCAGGAGCCTTCCCTTAACCCGATGGCCGATGGCGTGTCCCTGCTGCACGGTCAGCGCCCTATCCACCGTGACGTGGATATCCATCGAAAGGTAAAGGCCGCTTTTCCGGATTCTGCACTTCTCGATACCGGCCACGCCATCGACGTCAACAGCGATTGACTTTATCAATCCAATGAGCTCGGCGGGAACTGACGCATCCATCACTTCATTCAGCGCCGCCCGCAGCAGGTGCAACCCGTTCCAGGCAATCACGGTGCAGGCTGCTAACGCCGCCCAGTCGTCGGCTCGTTCAAAGCCGGGTCCGCCAACCAACGCTATCGTGATGCCGACAAACGCCGCCGCCGAGGTCAGCGCGTCGGATCGATGATGCCACGCATCGCCTTTCAGCGATGTGCTATCCAGGTTGTGACCGATCTTAGAGGCAAACCGATACATCGTCTCTTTAATGGCAATCACACCGATGAGGACCACCAGTGTGAACCATTTCGGAGCATCATGGGGCATTATGATTTCACGGATGCTTTGCGTGGCGATCAACACCGCCGCGCCGAGCAACATCAATGAAACGACCATGGCCGCGATCGACTCCGCCTTGCCGTGCCCGAACGGATGGTCGGCGTCAGCGGGCTTCACGGCGATTCGCAAACCGCTCAAGACAATGAAAGAACTGAAAATATCGGCCGTGGATTCGATGCCGTCCGCGATGAGGGCATAAGAACTTCCGAGTACACCGGTGACGATCTTGCCAACCGCCAGCAGAAGATTGACACCAACAGCCAAGCCCGAGATCTGCAGGCCAGCGGCGACTGATTTCGTGGTTTGAGCAGTCATGGTCGCTCCTGCAACTGACGGGTCACGCGATTTCTATTCATCTGTTTTGCCTGTCAGTTCCCATTCCGGCCACTGGGGAGAGTTTCGCACGCCCCATTGCGCCGGGGCGAAGCGTCCCGCGCAAAAAGTTATTGGGTGGTTTCCCTTATGATCCTGCACATTCCTGTTGGCGCCTTTGTTAACCACCTGTGAAGCAAGAATGTGTAGCAGCCTTTTCACGGTGATGCAACGAAAATGTGCGTTTTGCCCATGCTGCACTTGCAATTCCGTTCGCGAAAATGGCTTGCGAGGTCGCAGGCACGCTGCCCCGCAAACATAAGGGTCAGGGCTACCCGTGATTTCAAGTTTATACAGGATCTCATCCCTTCCCGCCTTCCACGATGGCGATTTCGGCTTCGGTCAGGTTGTAGAGCTGGTACACGAGGCGGTCGATCTGGCGG
>CAZGBW010000055.1:0-3481 GCA_964523995.1 uncultured Victivallales bacterium
GAGATCACGGCCCGTGACGGGCGCAGTGCCGCCCGGACCGGGGTGCTGCACACCGCGCACGGGTCTGTGGAAACCCCTGTCTTCATGCCGGTCGGCACGCAGGCGACCGTCAAGTGCATGAGCCCGGCGGAGCTCGAGTCCCTGGAGGTGCCGATTCTGCTTGGCAACACCTATCACCTGAACCTGCGTCCCGGCATGGAGGTGATCGAGGCCTGTGGCGGCCTGCATGCGTTCATGGGGTGGAAGCGGCCGATCCTGACCGACAGCGGCGGTTTCCAGGTCTTCAGCCTGGCGGGGTTGCGCAAGATCCGGGATGACGGTGTGGAATTCAGCTCGCATATCGACGGCAGCCGCGTGTTCCTGGGGCCGGTGGAGGCGATGCGGATCCAGCGGATCCTGGGGTCGGATATCGCCATGGTGTTCGATGAGTGCCCGCCCCATGGGTGCAGCCGTGATTACGCTTGTCAGTCGGTGGAGAAAAGCATAGCATGGGCGGCCGTATGTTCCAGACAGGAGCGGGCGGAGGGGCAGCTGGTGTTCGGAATCGTGCAGGGCGGGGAGTTTCGTGATTTGAGGATGCGCTGCGCGCGGGAGCTGGTCGGCATTGGGTTTGACGGGTATGCCGTGGGGGGGGTGAGCGTCGGGGAACCGCAGGAGACGCTGCTCGCGGGGATTGAGAACGGGGTGGCGGAGCTTCCATGGGAACGTCCGCGTTACCTGATGGGTGTCGGCCGCATGAACCAGATCCTGCGGGCGGTGGCGCTCGGGGTGGATATGTTTGACTGCGTGATGCCGACGCGTTATGCGCGCAATGGTTCGGCCTTCACGCGGATGGGTGTCTATCCGGTGAAGGCGGGTGCCTGCCGGCTGGATACGCGGCCGGTGGAGGAGGGGTGCGGCTGCTATACCTGCACGAATTTCACGCGGGCCTATGTGAGGCATCTGCTGAATGTGGGGGAGATATTGGGAGTGAGGCTGCTGACGCTGCACAATCTTTACCGTTACCAGGCGTTCATGGCGGAGG
This sequence comes from uncultured Victivallales bacterium, assembly GCA_964523995.1. GTDB lineage: Bacteria > Verrucomicrobiota > Kiritimatiellia > UBA8416 > UBA8416 > UBA8416. Next base: position 1,025 of record CAZGBW010000055.1, read on the forward strand.
TGCGGGAGGCGGTGCGCGGGGGGTTTTTCGAGGACTACTGCCGGGAGTTTGAAGCGCGGCTTCAGACGCCTGCAGGATGTGAAACGTTAACGGGAGGGGTATGATGATGCAGGGAATGGAGATGTGGCCGGTCGTGGCGCAGGCGATGCCCGGCGGTAGCGGGATGATGCAGATGATGATGCCGATGGTGATCATCATCGGGATCATGTACCTGATGATGATCCGTCCGCAGCAGCGCAAGGAGAAGGAGCGCCGGCAGATGATCGAGAACCTGAAGAGCGGCACGCGCGTGATTTTCGCGGGCGGGCTGGTCGGTACGATTACCAATGTCAAGGACACGACGTTTGTCATCAAGATTGCCGATAACGTGAAGGTGGAGGCGCTGCGCGGGTCCGTCACGCGTATTCTGGACAAGGGGGACAAGATTGCCGAGGAGGAGACGAAATGACGAAACATGCATGGTGGAACTGGATACTGCTGGTGGCGTTGGTTGGAGCTTCCCTCTCGCGGGTGATCCCCTGGAAGGACAGGGTCCGGTTCGGGCTGGATCTCAAGGGCGGGATCAGCTTTGTGGTGAAAGTGGACGAGGACAAGATCGCCAGTGACATCCGTCATGGCGAAGGGGGCGCGGAGCTGAGCGACATCGAGATCGACATCCAGGTCAAGGATGCGCTCGACGGGGCCCTTGATCGCTCGATCGAGGTGTTGCGCAACCGCCTGGATCGCCTCGGGATCGAGGAGCCGAGCATCGTCAAGAAGTCGGACCGGATCGAGATCCAGCTTCCGGGCATCGGGGAGGATAAGCGGGACGAGGCGGAGCAGCACATTCTCAGTGTCGGCTTCCTGGAGTTCCGCATGGTCCATGAACGCAGCCAGGAGTTGACCGACCGGCTGACGGCGGCGGGGAAGACTCCTCCGGGGTTCCGGCTGGTGACGCTGGAGGGGCGTCCGTATTACCGGATGACCGACGACGTGCCTGTGGCGGCCCGTGATGCCGCGTTCCTGGAGGCGCAGGGCCGGTTCGAGGTTCCGGATCCGCGCTATGAGTTCCTGCTGGAGGAGGTCGAGGTGCAGGGGCACCTGGTGTACCGCCCGTATTTCGTGAACCGCAACGGAGTGCTCCGGAGCCGGGATCTGAAGAACTCGACGCTGGAGTCCACCGGTCTGAACCAGCCCGCTGTCGGGATCGAGTTCACGGCCCGCGGCGCGAAGCGGTTCGGCGAGATCACCGAGCAATATGCACCGGGCGGGTCGCTGAACCCCTCCGGGGAGCGGTTGCTTGGAATCGTGATTGACGGCACCCTGTATTCCGCGCCCCGGATCCGGGAGCCGATTTACGGCGGACGGGCCCAGATCACGGGCAGTTTCAAGCTGGCGGAGGCCAAGCGGCTTGTCAACGTGCTGCGATCGGGAGCGTTGCCGACCCGGGTGAAGATCGAGGAAAAACGCTATGTCGCGCCGAGTCTGGGTAAGGATTCGATCGACGGCGGCATGAAGGCCGTCTTCATGGGCGGATTCGGTGTGGTCCTCTTCATGGGCGCGTATTATCTCCTGGCTGGCGCGGTGGCGAACATCGCGCTGGTGCTCAATATGGTACTGCTGCCGCTGGGCATGATCGCGGCGGCGGGATTCATGAGTCTGGGCCAGGGGGGAGGCGGTGCGGTCGCGCTGCCGGTCCTGACATTGCCTGGCGTGGCGGGCATCCTGCTGACCATCGGCATGGCGGTGGACGCGAATGTTCTGATTTTTGAACGCATCCGCGAGGAACAGAAAGCCGGCAAACGGTTCATGGCGGCAGTGACAGCAGGTTACGACCGTGCGTTCCTGGCGATTCTGGACTCGAACCTGACCACGCTGATGACGGGCGTTATCCTGTTTGTGTTCGGCTCGGGCCCGATCCGCGGGTTCGCCATCACGCTTTGCGGCGGCATTATTGTCAGCATGTACACGGCCCTGGTGGTGACGAAGCTGATCTTCGGCCTGATGGCGGCGAAGACGCCGATCAAATCGCTCCGGATGCTGTCGTTAATCAAGCTGGACACCCGCATTGACTTTCTCGGGAAGTGGCTTCCGGCCACGGTCGTCTCGCTGGTGATCATCGTGGGGACCTGCGGTTTGCTGGTGGTGCGCACGATCCAGGCGCCCGCAAGCGTGTTCGCTGTGGATTTCACGGGCGGTTCCTCGACGACGCTTTCCTTCATACCGGCAGCGTCCGGGGTCCCGGTCCCGGTGGACATGCTGCGCGCCAAGCTCGTGGCGGCGGGTGTCCAGCAACCGGTGATCCAGTATCAGAAGGAACTGGACAGCAAGGTGGAAACATCGCTGCAGGTCAAGGCGGGGGCGGAACTGGTGGGCGGGGAGAAACAGTCCGACATCATCCACCGCACGTTGCAGAAGGAATTCCCCGGGACGGGATTCGCCATTCAACAGGTGGATGAGGTTGGTTCGCAGATCGGC
>CAZGBW010000055.1:3581-8820 GCA_964523995.1 uncultured Victivallales bacterium
CCCCGGGACGGGATTCGCCATTCAACAGGTGGATGAGGTTGGTTCGCAGATCGGCGGCGAGCTGAAGCGCAGCGCCTTCTGGTCGTTGATCCTGGGCTTGATCGGCATCATCATCTATGTGTCCTGGCGCTTCGAGTTCGGATTCGCCCTGGGGGCGGTCGTGGCCCTGGTCCATGACGTGCTGGTGACGGTCGGGATCTTCACGCTGTTCGGCAACCAGATCAGCCTGACCATCGTGGCGGCACTGCTGACGATTATCGGCTATTCGGTGAATGATACCATCGTGATCTTCGACCGGATTCGCGAGGATATCAAGCTGGATGCCAAGAAGAGCAGCTTCAAGGATATTTGCAACCTGAGTATCAACCAGACGCTGAGCCGGACCATCCTGACCTCGTTTACCGTGCTGATCACGGTCGTCATGCTGCTGATATTCGGTGGCGGCGCGATATTCGACTTTGCGTTGGCGATGTGTATCGGCGTCTTGGCCGGCACCTATTCCACCGTCTTTATCGCAACCCCGGTGGCGATCCTGTGGTACCGCGGGCGAAAGCCCGCCTTCTCGGTTGCCGGGACGCAGGTTTAGCCTATGGATGAGGTGGAGGCACAGTGGATAACGGTCGAAGTCGACGAAAAGCAGGCCCAGGAACTGGCGACGGCATTGTCCGTTCCCTTGCCGGTGGCCAAGGTGCTGGTCGCCCGTGGGGTGGTTACGCCTGAGGCCGCCGCCCGCTTTCTGAATCCTCGCCTGAGTGACCTGACCGATCCATTCGAACTCTCCGGAATGCGCCCGGCCGTGGACCGGCTCTGGAGGGCCATTGACGGGCAGGAGCGCATAACGGTTTACGGGGACTACGACGCCGACGGGGTGACGAGCACGGCGCTTCTGATGCTGGTGCTGAGGCATTTTGGCGCGGTCGCGGATTTCTTTATTCCCAGGAGACTGGAGGATGGTTACGGGTTCACCCTCGGCGCGCTCGAGAAGGTGATTGACGCGACGCATCCCTCGCTTATTGTGACGGCAGACTGTGGGACCCGCTCGTCCCCTGTGGTTGCGGAGGCGACGAAGCGCGGGATTGACGTTATCATTACCGACCATCATGAGGGAATCGATTCGGTATTGCCGGATGCGGTATCGGTGATCAACCCGAAGATCAGCGGACCGCCCTGCACCGAGATGCTGGCGGGCGTCGGGGTTGTCTTCAAACTATGCCACGCGATGGTCAAGCAGGCGCTTTCCGATGGACGGCCAGCGGCGGGGACCCTGGATCTCAGGGATTTCCTGGACCTGGTGGCGATTGGAACCGTTGCGGATGTGGTTCCGCTGACGGGGGAAAACCGAACGCTCGTCCGTTATGGGCTCAACCGCCTGAACGGGGCGGTGCAGCGCTGCGGGATCCAGGCGCTGATGCGGGTGGCTGGCGTCCGGACGAAAATTGACTGTTATCATCTCGGCTTCCTGATCGGACCGCGCCTGAATGCCGCCGGGCGGCTGGGCAGTGCGGAACTGGGCCTTGAGCTGCTGATGACGCTGGACGCGGGACGGGCCCGTCGGCTGGCGGGGCAGCTGGATGCCAGCAACCGTGAGCGCAAGCGTATCGAGGAGAGTATCATCGAGGAGGCCGCCGCGGAGGTCGAGGCCTCGTTCAATCCCGCCCATTCGTTTGGGCTGGTGGCCAGTCACCGCGGATGGCACATCGGGACGATCGGCATTGTGGCGGCGAGGATCGCCGGGCGGTTCAGGCGTCCGTCCGTGGTGATCGCGATCAACGACGAGGGGATCGGACGGGCGTCCTGCCGCAGCGTGGAATCTGTCAATCTGGTTAGTATCCTGGATCAATGCGCTGATCTGCTGGTCAGTTACGGCGGCCACAGTCTGGCGGCTGGCTTTACCATTGCGGAGGCCAATATTGAAGCGTTCCGATCCCGTTTCAATGCCTGTTGCCGGGGATGCATCCAGGATTCGGATATGGTCGAGACCCACGTGGTGGACGCCTGGATATCGCTTGGCGAAGCCGACCAGGCCCTGGTTGAATCGGTGGAGGCGCTGCGCCCGCTTGGCCTTGGCAACCAGACGCCGATCTGGGGGGCCAGGGGGGTTCGCATCCTCGGCCAGCCCAAGCCGGTCGGAGGCAGCCATATGAAGATGACCTTGGTCAGCGGCGCCACGCAGGTGGATGCGATCGGATTCGGCATGGCCGGCCGGAAATTCGGGAAGGAGGACCTGGATATTCTTTTCCAGATTCAACTGAACAATTATATGGGAAAAGAGAGTATTCAGCTCAGTTTGAAGGATTTCCGATTCCGGGAATCGGTCTAGCGTAACTTGGGATTGGATTTTTCTATCGGTCCCGGTGTTTTTTGCTTGTGTTCGGGGAGTGATATCGGCTAGGATGCCGGTTTTTGGAGGATCATCATGGCAAGAATATGTGAGATTTGTGGCAAGGGGCCGGTTACCGGCAATAAGATTGTCCGGCATGGCCTGGAGAAGAAGAAGGGCGGCATCGGCCTGCATATCACGGGAATTACCCGGCGGCGGTTCCTTCCGAACCTTCAGCGTATACGGGTTTCCGAGAACGGCGGGGTTTTGCGCCGTACTGTATGCACATCCTGTATCAAGGGTGGGAATGTGGCAAAGGCCTAGTCCTTGATGGTCTTGTTGCGTTCGGCCCCGTCTTCCCGGATGGATGGATGGATGCTGTTTTTTTTGCAGGGGGGTTCCGATGATTAAAAGCCCGGAGACGGTGAACGATATCAAGGAAACCGATATCATCTTTGATTGTCCGAACTGCGGGAAGAGTCTGGCGATTGATTACCGCGGTGCGGGGCTGACGATCAAATGCTCCGATTGCGGGAGTGATGTGCAGGTGCCCATTCCGGACGGAATGGAGATCGAGGATCTGGACTCCCCGGCTGAGGATCAGGAAATCCGCATCATCCAGCTGCGCCGCTCGCTCCAGAACGCACAGGATCGGATCTCGATCCTGGAGAACGCGGTGGAGGATCTGATGCAGAGGCGGGATGCTCTGGAGCGTGACCGTTCGCAGCAGACCCTCAAGGTCGGCGAGATCCTTGAGAAAGTCGGACTGATCGAAACGTCGTTGAAAGACGCTTTCCGGTCGCTGGAAGATGTGGCGGGGCTTTGCCGCCATGAGCGCGCGGATCAACCGGCCGCTTGACGCAAGGCGTCCTCGAGTGCACGCACCCGCGCCTCCAGGCTGTTGATCTTCTCGATTTGCTGTTCGTGGATTCCCTCGGCGGCGGCCAGCAGCAGCCCGTTGACCTGATTCTGCTGCGACCAGAGCCGGTAGGTATAGAATCTCAGCATCGCCCAGATCAGCTTCTTGAACCGAATCAGCGGCTTCTTGAACCGTGAGCGCCGCTCGACGATTTCGAAATCACATATATCCACAAACGCGTTCTCCCGGAGGTTCTCGAGATAGAAGGAGAGAAACGACTCGCTGTTGCGGAAGGAGAGCGGCGAACGCGACTCCAGATCCTCCAATCCGGCCGCCTTGTACGCGCCGGATTCCTTCTTTTCCCCTGCCGTCCGGTAAATACCCTGGATCAACGGCTCTGTATCCATTCCGGGAGCTGAAATCGTGATCATCGTGATCCTTTCCGCGCAGGGATTATTGCATGAATAAATTGGTCTTTTTTTCCTGCCCGATCGTCGTTGACGGCCCGTGTCCTGGATAGACGCTGACTTCATCGGTGAAGGCCTTGAGGCGTGCGAGCGATACCTGCAGCATGGAGGAGTCTCCACCGGGGAGGTCTGTGCGTCCGGCAGACCCTGCAAAGAGCGTGTCGCCGGTGATCAACATCTTCGACGACGAGAAGTAGAAACACACGCCACCCGGGGTGTGGCCAGGGGTTTCGAAAACGGTATACTGCAGGCCCGCGTCATCCCATGTCGAACCGTTGCGGAGATCCCGCATGCTTGCGGGGGGTGCTTGCGGCGCCTTGTAAAACGGAGGAATCTGATTCCGCGCCGAGAACGCCCACGCCGCATCCGAGGGGTGGATGCAGACCGGTGCCGGGAAGCGCTGCACAAGCGGGGCGAGGGCGGAAAGATGATCGGCATGTCCGTGCGTCAGCAGATAGGCGGAAACCGACAGCCTTTGGGAGACCAGGACAGCGAGGATCCGCTCCGCCTCGTCGCCGGGATCGGCGATCAGCACGCGATTCCCGGTGCCGTGAAGGATATAGCAGTTCACCTCGAAGGCGCCAACCGTGATGGTTTCGATCTTCATGGATGGTCCGGATCCCCCCCCTCGGGAATGGATCAGTAGGTCCTTTGCGCATAGTTAACCCAGCCACCGGCGAGGACGAGCTGGCGCTGGAACGTGTTCATCAGGAAGGGAAATGACTTGACGGTTTGGCCGGCACGGGCGGTCAGGAGCAGGCGGTCCGGGTCGGCGGTCAACGTCAATGCCCCGCCGTGTGCTGTTGCCATCGCGAAAAGCGCGTTGATGCCCTCCGCCGGCAGCTCAACCGCCAGCATGCCGGAATTGTACATGTTCTGACGGAAAATCCGGGCAAAGTTCTCGGCGACAATCAGGTTGATCCCGTTGACTTGAAAGGCCCATGGCGCATGCTCGCGGCTGGATCCGCACCCGAAATTGGCGCGGCTGACGACAGCGCCAATCCCGCTGAAGGCGTCCGTCTGGGAAAACCCGCTTAACTTGAGATCTTCCAGCAGGTGCGGGGCCAGTGCGTCCTTGGTGATCTCGGTCAGGTATTTGGCGGGGATGATCTCGTCGGTATTGATATCACGACGATCCAGATACAGGACTTTTCCTCCGAATGGTTTCATATGGATACCCTCCTTGCAAAACAGGCGTCAAGCATGGTTAATCGAAGCGGTTTTGGCAACAGAATTCAGTGTACGGACTGGGTACGGACTGGGTGAGACGGTCAACGGGAGTCTACCCATGCTCGCGATTCCTGGAATCTGATCCTGCCGTCCGGTCATTCCGCCGCCTCTGGAATGCGCTTCCCTGCAAATTGCCGGATAGCGTCTGCAAACGGACCGCAGTCGTCCGCCAGCGCCAGCGCGGCAGCGCCATTCCCGGACTTCAATTCCAGGATGGCGGCGCTAAAGGCCTTCTCCGGTGTGTCCGCGGTTCCGATCCAGCGGCGTTGTTCCGCCGGTTCCAACACGTCGATCCTCAACTCCGCCGGATAGTCGGCGGTGTTGCTGCCGGGAGGGGCTTTGACAATCGTGTGAACGACGCCT